>DVGR01000113.1 GCA_018712605.1 Candidatus Choladousia intestinigallinarum | reverse complement strand
CACGTGGTTCACAATAACGGCGCAAACTTCTACAGCCGCATGAATGCTTTTTCCATGATGGGATTTGACACCTTTACCAGCAAGGAGATGATGGATATCCGGGAGTATACGCCTCTTGGCACGTGGCCTACGGATGATATCCTCATCGGCGAGGTGGAAAAGGCTTTGGACTATACGCCGGATCAGCCGGATTTCGTATATACGATCACAGTACAGACTCATGGAGATTACCCTACAGAAAAGGTCCTTGAGAATCCAGCCGTACAGGTATCCGGGGCCGAGGACGAGGGTAAAAACTATGCCTGGGAGTACTATGTGAATATGCTCCATGAAGAAGACAAGTTCATCGAAAATCTGATCCAAATGCTTTCCAAGAGAGATGAGAAGACGATAGTAGTTCTCTTCGGGGATCATCTGCCTACGATGGGATTAACAGAGGAAGATATGGCCACAGGCAGCCTGTTTCTGACTCAGTATATTACCTGGGACAACTTTGGACTTGAACGGGAAGAGAAGACTCTTACCTCTTATCAGCTGCTGGCCGAGATACTGGACCGCCTGGGGATTCACAAGGGCACCCTGTTTACTTACCATCAGAATCGGGACAGCTATGGATCCGAGGAGGAATACCAGAAGGGAATGGAGCTTCTCCAGTATGACATTTTGTATGGAGAGCACTACGTTTATAATGGAGAAAATCCATATCCGGCTTCCGACTTGGAAATGGGGACCCAGGATGTGGTGATTGACCAGATATATGAGACAGATAAGTACTATTATCTTTTGGGAGACAATTTCACAAGGTGGAGCCGCATCTATATAGACGGTGAAAAAATCAGCACAAGCTGTCTTTCCTCAAAAATGCTGCGGTTTAAAAAGAGCAAGATGAACGATGGAGTGAACCACATTGTGGTGCAGCAGATGGGTTCCTCTAATACCGTGCTTCGGGTGTCTAATGAGATTTTATATTACCGCAGCGCAGCGACCGAGTAAGAACTGCCTTCAGACTGTGTTTTTCACACGGTTTGGAGGCTTTTTGCGTCAAAGAAAAGGGTTAGGGAGGTACGGTGTGAAGAACAAGAGTCAGGCAATACAAATTATAAAAAAATTATATCTTCTGTTGGAGTGGAAACAGAAGAGAAATTTCTTGGTTATTATTTTAATTATGATGGTTTCGGCTGTGCTGTCCCAGCTCACGCCTAAAGCCATCGGCTGGCTGACGGATGATATTCTTTTGCGGGATCAGATTGAATTTTCTGGGATTCTGCCGGTTCTGGCGATAATCCTTGTGGTTAATGTGGTCAATGAGCTGATTAAAATACTGCGGAGGATTATGGTGGAAGATACAGCCACAAAGACGGAGAAAAAGGCAAGGGGAATTGTGATCTCTTCTCTTTTAAAGGCGCCCCTGTCTTTTTTTAAGGAGAACATGACCGGAAATATACATGGAAGGCTCAACCGGTGCCTGGAGGGGACGGTCAGGCTGGAAAAGCTGGTTTTCATGGACTTTGCTCCGGCTGTCTTTAACAGTATCGCAGCCGTGGCTGTAATTTTTACCACTCTTCCTGTAATTCTGGCGCTGCCTATGCTGGGAGTGATCCCCATCGGCATTGGTATTGTCTTTCGGCAGATCAGCACCCAAAAGGGCATACGGGTGGAGCTGCTGGAGACAAAGGCTTCTATGGACGGAACGATTGTGGAGCTGTTAAATGGGATTGAGGTAATCCGAATCACAGACAGCATAGCCCAGGAGCGGGAGAGGTTTGAGGATAAGTCTGAGTTCCTCAGAAACAAAGAGATGAAGCACCACATACAGATGGCTAAGTATGACTGTCTGAAATTTATCAACCAGGTGTTTTTTACGGTTCTCATGATAGGAATTTCTGCATATCTGGCCACATGCGGGGTGATCAGCGTGGGAGCGGTCCTGACCTCCTATCTGTGTTTCTCCCAGCTGATCAAACCTCTGGAGGAACTTCACAGGATTTTGGACGAGCTGTCGGAAAGTATGGTATTGGCGGAGGATTTCTTTAAAATGGCCGAGATACCCAGCGACTTTTCTTATGACCCGCCTATGCTGCCTTTGGAAAACCAGGCGGATTCTTCTGAAATTATACAGATACGCCATATGAGCTTTTCTTACGGTCAGGAGAAGCCTGTTCTGGAGGATCTTAATTTAGGGATTGAGAGAGGAATCTTTTTAGGGATTGCCGGGCCCAGCGGCTGCGGAAAATCTTCTTTCATAAAAGCAATCTGCAAACTGGAACAATGCAGAGGCGAGCTGCTGATTCAAGGGAGAGACATCCTTTCTCTCACAAGAGAAGAGATCTCCCGGGTGATTGCCTTGGTTCCCCAAAACCCCTTTTTGTTTGCCGGGACCATATATGAAAATATTTGCTATGGGCTGGAGAATCAGCCGGATGAGCAGGAAGTGGAGGAAGCAGTGGAAAAAGCCTGTTTGTCTGAGTTTATAGAAAGCCTTCCTGACAAAATGAATACGCTTCTATCGGAAGGGGGAAGCAACCTGTCGGGAGGACAGAGGCAGAGAATCGCTATAGCCAGAATCTTTCTGAGGAAGCCGGAAATTTTGATTTTAGACGAGGCGACTTCCGCTCTGGACAATACCTCTGAAAGGTTTATACAGAACGAAATTGAAAAGCTGAGACAGGAGCAGAAGATGACGATTCTCTCCATTGCCCACAGGCTCACTACTCTGAAAAATTCGGACCGGATTATTGTTATGGATCAGGGGAAATTTGTACAGGATGGCCAGTATGAGGACCTGGTACGGACTAAAGGGATTTTTCAGGATATGTATTACGGCAGGTTAAAATAAGGGGCAGGGTTCCGGAAGAGCTGACTGGATTTCTTGTTTGAAAAGTTGTATAGAATATCTTTTGATAATCTGTACAACTTTTTTAAAATCCTAAAAAATATTCTTGACATCTGAAGGAGAAAAATATATAATACGCTTAAGAAAAGGGGATAAACACAAAAAAATATTGTCAAAACAAATAAAATAGGCAAGAGGAAATTTCACAGAAAAAAGACAAGTTGTACATATTTTGTATAGACAAGTTGATGATACAGATGGAGAGCTTCCCTTTTCCGGGATTTATAGAAGCACGCAAGGCAGTATGCCCGTTTAATTTTGCGGGGAAGGAGGAAGGGGATGTCCAGAAGCGCTAAATATCTGGAGGCTGCCGGATGGATCCGGGAGAGGATTCTGTCGGGAGAACTGCGGCCGGGAGACAGAGTAGAATCAGAGAATGAGCTGAGCGGTATTTTCGGATTAAGCAGACAGACGGCCAGACATGCCCTGGAGACTCTGGTGGAACAGGGGCTGCTTGAGCGGGTCAGAGGAAGCGGAACTTACGTCCGGGAAGGGGCCGGCGCAGAGCAGAAAAAAGAACAGCTTTCTGATACAGTTACCATAGTAAGCACTTATGTGGACAGCTATATTTTTCCAAGAATCCTTCAGTCCATGATACAGATTCTGGAGGAAGCCGGTTTTGGAGCCAAGGTTATGCTGACCAATAACGAGCTGGAAACCGAACGGCGCCTTCTTATGAGATATCTGGAAGAGGAAAGCCGGGATCCTATGATTGTAGAACCGGTTATGAGCGGGCTTCCAAGCCCTAATGTGAAATATTACCGGAGGATATGGGAGAAAGGGATCCCCATTCTTTTTTTCCACAGTTATTATCCGGAACTGACCATTCCTCACATCAGCATGGATGACGTAAAGGCCGGCAGGGCAGCGGCAGAGTATCTCATCTCCCAGGGACACCGCGAGATCGGCGGGATTTTTAAGAGAGACGACGGCCAGGGGCCAAGACGGTATAAAGGTTTTTTGGAGGCCGTATGCCAGGCAGGCATCCCCATTCGGGAGGAAAGGATCTGCTGGTTTGATACCCTGGAGCTGAAGGACGGACTGGAGAAGAATCCCTGGATTTTAAAGAGACTGTCGGGCTGTACCGCCTGTGTCTGCTATAATGACCAGGTTGGACATATTCTTACGGGAATGTGCAGGCAGGCAGGCATTCGGGTTCCCCAGGATTTGTCCATCGTCAGCTTTGATAATTCGGAGCTGGCAAAACTGAATTCTGTACCCTTGACTTCTATCGCCCATCCAATGGAAAAGCTGGGGGAAAAGACGGCTGAGGCTATGCTGAAGATGATTCAAGGTCCCAGGGAAGATGTCACTTATGAATTTGTTCCTGAAATGGAAATTCGATCCTCTGTCTTTCCATTTTCAAATAGTAACCCATAACCCATCATCAAAAGGAGAAAAAACATGAAAGCTGCAAAGAATTACAAGTTTTGGTTCGCCACTGGTTCTCAGGATCTGTATGGAGACGAGTGCCTGCGCAAGGTAGCAGAGCATTCCAAGATCATCGTAGAGGAGCTGAACAAGTCAGGAGTACTCCCCTATGAAGTTGTGTGGAAACCCACCCTGATTACCAATGAAGTAATCCGCAAGACCTTCAATGAGGCAAACGCAGATGAGGAGTGCGCAGGCGTGATCACCTGGATGCATACCTTCTCCCCGGCTAAATCCTGGATTCTGGGACTGCAGGAGTACAGAAAGCCGCTGATGCATCTTCATACCCAGTTTAACCAGGAGATTCCCTATGACACCATTGATATGGACTTCATGAATGAGAACCAGTCCGCTCATGGTGACCGTGAATACGGCCATATTGTAAGCCGCATGGGAATCGAGAGAAAGATCGTGGTAGGCCACTGGAGCGACCTTAAAGTACAGGAGAAGATCGCATCCTGGATGAGAACCGCCGTAGGTATTATGGAGAGCAGCCATATCCGTGTTATGCGTATCGCTGACAATATGAGAAATGTAGCGGTAACCGAAGGCGATAAGGTAGAGGCTCAGATTAAGTTCGGCTGGGAGATCGATGCTTATCCCGTAAACGAGATCGCAGAAGCTGTTCAGGCTGTTTCTCAGGCAGATACAGATGCCCTGGTAGAAGAATACTATGACAAGTACAATATCCTTCTGGAGGGAAGAGATGAAGCTGAATTCCGCCGTCATGTAGCCGTGCAGGCACAGATTGAGATCGGGTTCGAGCGTTTCCTGGAGGAGAAGAATTATCAGGCCATCGTTACACACTTTGGCGATCTGGGCGCATTAAAACAGCTTCCCGGCCTGGCAATCCAGAGACTGATGGAGAAGGGCTACGGCTTCGGCGGCGAGGGCGACTGGAAGACGGCTGCTATGGTTCGCCTTATGAAGATCATGACCCAGAATGTTCCGAACGCCAAGGGAACCTCCTTTATGGAAGATTACACATATAATCTGGTTCCGGGCAAAGAGGGAATCCTTCAGGCCCATATGCTGGAGGTTTGCCCCACTATTTCTGACGGTCCCATCAGCATCAAGGTAAATCCTCTCAGTATGGGTGACAGAGAGGATCCGGCCCGTCTTGTATTTACGGCTAAGGAAGGTCCGGCTGTGGCTACTTCCCTGATTGATCTTGGAAACCGCTTCCGCCTGATTATCAATGAGGTAGAGTGCAAGAAGGTTGAGAAGCCTATGCCCAAGCTGCCTGTAGCTACGGCGTTCTGGACACCGTATCCGGATCTGGCTACTGGAGCAGAGGCATGGATTCTGGCAGGCGGCGCTCACCATACCGCATTCAGCTATGACCTGACTGCAGACCAGATGGCAGACTGGGCGTCAGCTATGGGAATCGAGGCTGTATTTATTGACAAGAACACGGACATCCGCAGCTTTAAGAAAGACCTGATGCTGGGTTCCATTTACTACAGATAAAGAATTAGATAAAAAGCATATGCTGCCGCACTAAATGATCTCGTTTGGTGCGGCAGTATTTTTTTGCCCTATAACAGGCATCTTTCCTATAGAGGATTAGGGCGCCAAAAAGGATTTGTTTGGGCAATACAAAATTGCAGTTAATTTTTAGATTAACATACATTTAAAAATGGAATAATAGATGATACGATCAAAACAAAAGAATAATAGAATCTGTCAGTGAATATGAAAAGGCGTTTGCTATATAGTGGTGCAAATGTCTTTTTTATCATACCATCTGGTTTTCGTGATTGGTCAGCAGCCATGTCCGTTTAGAAAGGAAAGAAGAATGATAAATGCAAATCTGGCAAAGAAATTTGTAGAACAGATTACACAATTTACGGATTACAATATTAACATCATGGATGAAAACGGATATATTATTGCAAGCAGAGATCCGGAACGCATCGGGATGTTTCACGGAGTGGCTTATAATATTATGAAAAACCAACAGGAACTTGTGTCTACTTTTGAGGCGGATGCGTTTCCTGGGGTAAAGCCGGGGGTAAATATTGCATTAAACGTGTCAGGGCATAAAGAGGGGGTTGTGGGGATAACTGGAAATCCTGAGGAAGTTAAACCGATTGCCATGATCGTAAAAATGGCAATAGAAGTTATGATTAAATATGAGAAACAGCAGGCGGATTTCACAAAACGCCAGAACAGGAAGGAGAGATTCATGACCCTGCTGATACATGAAAAGGATCCCGATATGGTGACGCTGCGTATTTTGGCGGAGGAATTGGGCTATTCGGAAAATATTGTGAGGGTACCGATCTTGCTGAATCTGTGCGGCGACTATGCGGAAACGGTGGAAAAGGCGGTTAAAAAGCAGGAAAGTCATACCTCTGAGGATATTACATTTATTCTGGATAATCACCGGATTCTGCTTTTTAAAACAGTTGGGGCAAAAGAAAAGGCCATTTTTGATTACAAAAATCTTGTTCTGGAAGTGATTTCGGAACTGACAGAGTGGATAGAAAGCAAAAACATAAAATATCGTTATTACGTGGGAACGCTTCAAAGTGACTTC
>DVGR01000014.1 GCA_018712605.1 Candidatus Choladousia intestinigallinarum | reverse complement strand
ACAGAAATTGTAACAATTCCCTCGTCAAAAGCGGTTTTCAGCATCCTGGATACTGTCATTTCAGAAACATTAAACAGCTCCGCTATTTTAGCATGTGTATAGCCCAACTTATATTTTAAAAACGACATGGTTACAAGCTGATCATGTCTTGATAGTCTCGAATTACTTTTCATGTTATTATATGGAATGAATGAACGACATTGTCAAAGGGTTATGAATGAATCTGTATTAAAAATTCAGCAAAGTAAGTTCAACACTTTTATTATTCTAAATAAGCTACGATTTGTCAACATAAAATCTTTTAAAAATATAAAATCTGTTTCGAAAATAAACCTGTTTGACAAACTTCGACAGAAAAGGGGCTATCTGTTTCCCGATAGACAGCCCCTATCTATTTCCCGCCAATATCCTCCGAACAGTCCCTATCCCGGAACCAGGAGCACAGCATTCCCTTCTCATCCCATATGGACAATTACATGGTATTCCTTTTTTCCTTCTTTTATGAGGATTCTGTTCTCGTCCGTCCGCTCTCCGTCCACTTCCATATAGAGGACTCCTTTTTCCACATCCTTCGGATTTCGCACCTCTATATAATATGCGGCGTCCCTGTAGCGTCTTGTCACCGAAAAGTCTCCGAAGCCTTTCGGCAGGCAGGGATCCACACAAAGACCGGAATAAGTGGGGCGAATCCCTAAAATCCACTGGGAAAGAGCTTCAAAACTCCACGCCGCCGTTCCCGTCAGCCAACTGTTTTTCGCCTCCCCATAGCGGGCCGCATCCCTCCCGGCGATCATCTGGGAGTACACGTAGGGCTCTGTTCTGTGAATTTCGCTTATTTCCTCCAGATAGGAGGGACACGTCTTCTTATAAATCTCAAAGGCCCTGTCTCCTCTTCCCACAATCGTCTCCGCAATGGCGATCCACGGATTGTTATGGCAGAAAATCCCCGCATTCTCTTTATAGCCCGGCGGATAAGAAGAGATCTCTCCTAAATTCAGATAATATTTCGTATAGGCAGGCTGCAGAAGCATAATGCCGTATTTCGTGTCAAGACGCTCTTTTACGGAATCCAGAGCTTTCACGGCCAGCCCTTCTTTCACCCCGATTCCCGCCATGACGCAGAACCCCTGGGGTTCAATGTAAATCTGTCCTTCCTTGCATTCCTTTGACCCTACCTTCTGAGAAAAGGCATCGTAAGCCCGCAGGAACCAGCCCCCGTCCCATCCGGCTCTCAGTACGGAGCGTTCCATCTCATCTGCGGCCTGTTCCGCCCAGACCGCTTCTTCCTCATGATCCCAAAGCCTGGAAATTTCCGCAAACTCTCTTGCGTATTTTACGAAAAGTCCGGCCACAAATACCGACTCCGCCACAGGGCCCTGAGACGGCCCGGTTGTCTGGAAGGATTCTCCCGGCTCTTCTGAAAAACAATTCAGGTTCAGGCAGTCGTTCCAGTCCGCCCTCCCGATCAGCGGAAGCTTATGAGGCCCTAAATGGCTGCAGGTAAAGGATATGCTGCGGCGCAGATGCTCATACATGGTCTGAGCCTTTTCCTCATGGCAGTCAAAAGCCGCTTTCTCCCCCAGAATCCCAAAATCTCCCGTCTCCTTTAAGTACGCCGACACGGCGGCCACCAGCCACAGGGGATCATCGTTAAAGCCTCCCCCTATATCCAGATTGCCTTTTTTCGTCAGAGGCTGATACTGGTGGTAGGCACTGCCGTCCTCAAACTGGGTGGCCGCAATATCTAAAAGCCTCTGTCTGGCCCTCCCGGGAACAAGATGCACGAATCCCAAAAGATCCTGACAGGAATCCCTGAATCCCATTCCCCGTCCTGTTCCCGATTCATAGTAGGAGGCAGAACGTGACAGATTAAAGGTAACCATGCACTGATACTGGTTCCAGATATTAGCCATGCTGTTTACATGGGAATCTCCGCTCTCCACGCAGAAGTGGGACAGCAACTCTTCCCAGTATTGCCGCAGCTTTCCAAAGGCTTCCAAGACTTTGTCTTTGCAGCAGAATCTGGCTTTCAGGGCAGCGGCTCCGTCTTTCCTGATAATGCCTGGAGCGTCCCACTTTTCTTCTCTCGGATTCTCACAGTAGCCCAGGATAAAGACGAACTCCCTCTCTTCTCCCGGCTCCAGAGCGACATTGATCTGATGGCTCCCTATGGGATACCAGCCGCTGGCCAAAGAATCTGTGCAGGATCCCTGTTCCACAGCCTGGGGGCTTTCATTTCCCCGGCCCCAGCCAAGGAATTTATCTCTGTCGGTATCGAAACCGTCAATGCTTTCATTTACAGAGAAAAAGCTGTAATGATTTCTCCGTTCCCGGTACTCTGTCTTATGATAAATGGTACTCCCTTCAACCTCAACTTCTCCGATGCTGAGGTTTCTCTGGTAATTCGTCATATCGTCCATGGCATTCCAGAGACAGAATTCCACATAGGAAAAGAGAGAAACCTGCTTCCCCACACTGGTATCATTCTTCAAGGTCAGCAGGTTAATCTCACAGTCCGCATCTGCAGGCACAAAGGCAAGAAGGTTGGCCGCGAGGCCATTTTTCTTCCCGCAGAATCGGCTGTAGCCCAGCCCATGCCTGCATTCATAAAAGTCTAAGGGCGTCCTGGAAGGCATAAACCCAGGATTCCATACAGTGTCTCCATCCTTTATGTAATAATATTTCCCGTCTGAATCCACCGGCACGTTATTATATCTGTATCTGGTAATCCGCAGAAGTTTTGCATCCTTATAGAAGCTGTAGCCCCCGCCGGTGTTTGAAACCAGGCTGAAAAAATCCCGTGATCCCAGGTAGTTGATCCAGGGCAGGGGTGTATGGGGCGTTGTAATCACATATTCCTTCTCTATATTATCAAAATATCCATACTTCATAGATATCCCTCCACAAAAAGTCAAATATCTTTACGGTCGAAAACGAATACGTTCAGAAAACCAAAAGCCCGCCCGGCTGCTTAAAATCTGCACTTTTCCTAATATATATGCAGCTTTTTTCCACTTCAGTATATTGAATCTTCTAATAAAAAGCAAGAATTAATTACGAAACATTTTTTATGTTTTCGTAAGAATATAGGTAAATATGGATCATTTTCACGTCTATTTTTTGTTAATTCAGGAGAAATGCCGAAAATTATACTTTTTATTTCAAAAATCACTTGCAATCTTCTGGATAAAGTCTTATATTAGAGTTGCGAAAACGTTTTAGAAAACAAAAGCATAGAAAGTTACGTAACGAGGCATGCCTATGGTTTCCATGAAAGAAATTGCAAAACGCTGCAGTGTCTCCGTAGCCACGGTCAGCAAAGCATTAAATGATTACTCAGACATCAGCGCGGAGACAAAGGATCAGATTTTAAAAACGGCTTCCGAAATGGGATATCTTCCCAATTCCTCAGCCAGAACCTTAAAAACAAACAGAAGCTACAACCTGGGAGTTCTTTTTGTGGACGAATCCTTAAGCGGACTGACCCATGATTATTTCAACCATGTACTGGAAAGCTTTAAGAAAACAGCAGAAGAGAAGGGATATGATATAACCTTTGCCAGCGAAAACGTAGCGGGAAAAAAAATGAGCTATTATGAGCATTGCCGCTACAGAGGGGTGGACGGCGCCGTCATCGCCTGCGTCAACTTTTTCTCAGACGCCGTGCAGGAGCTGATCCGTTCCGACCTTCCCATCGTCACAATCGACCACGTCTGTGACGGGAAGATCGCCGTTATATCCAATAACGTACAGGGCATGGAAGATCTCGTATCTTATATCTGTCAGATGGGCCACAGGAAGATCGCCTACATACACGGCGACGACACCGCTGTTACGAAAAACAGGCTGACAGGCTTCTACAGGACATTGAAAAGATTTAACGTGGAAATTCCCGATGAGTATGTAGTTTCGGGTCTTTACCGCAATGCGGATATGGCCGCCATGCGGACCAGGGAACTTCTGGATCTGAAGAATCCCCCCACCTGCATCATCTATCCAGATGATTTCACGGCGATTGGAGGCATTAATGAAATCAGGGAGAGGGGACTGCGCATTCCAGAGGATATTTCCATCGCAGGCTACGACGGAATCAACATCGCCAGGATCCTTGACCCCAGGCTTGCAACCCTCTGTCAGGACACGGAATCCTTGGGCCGGATCGCCGCCGAAAAGCTGGTAGAGCTGATTGAACATCCCAGAACAACCGTCATCGAACGCTATACCGTAGACGGCATGCTGTTTAAAGGGGCGTCCATAAAAGATCTGACGGCAGAAAATCCCGAAATTTCCACTGCTGCACAGAAGCAGCACAGGCAATCCATCATCTAACTTCAAGGGAGGTAAAAAGAATGAAAAAGAAAATGTTAAGCATCATTTTAGCGGCCGCTATGACAGCAGGCATGGCAGTTATGCCGGCAGGAGCTGAGGAAGCCGCTCCAGAGGAAGGCTCCGTATTTAACATTTACTGCTGGAACGAAGAGTTTAAGAGCCGTGTCACCGACCATTATCCCGGCTATGAGGAAATTGACGCCACTACGGGACAGATCGGCGACGTCACTGTAAAATGGAACATTACCCCCAATGACGACAACGCATACCAGAACAACCTGGATGAGACACTGCTGAAACAGGGCACCGCAGCGGCAGACGATAAGATCGACCTCTTCCTGATCGAGGCTGACTATGCGCTGAAATACACCGATACCGAATATACCATGAACATCGCTGATCTGGGAATCACGGAAGAAGATACGGCAGAGCAGTTCGGCTATACAAAGGATATTGTAACCGATTCCCGAGGAAACCTTAAAGGTCTTTCCTGGCAGGGATGCCCCGGCCTGCTGATATACCGCCGCGACATCGCCAAAGACGTTCTTGGCACCGATGATCCGGCAGAGGTTCAGACTTACCTTTCTGACTGGGAAACCTTCCTGTCAACAGCACAGAAAATGAAAGAATCCGGTTACGTCATGACATCTTCTGTAAACGACGCCTACCGTGTATTCTCAAATAATGTAACAAGCAAATGGGTGGAAGACGGAGCCATCAATATTGACGAAAATATTATGAACTGGGTAGAAACCTCCAAGGCTATGGTAGACGCTGGCCAGACCAATACCTACGAACTGTGGAGCGACGACTGGAGCAAGGGCTTCTACACAGACAGCAACGTATTCTGCTATTTCGGACCGGCTTGGTTCTATGACTTCTCCATGGCAGGGGATACAGAAGGCAGCGTTGGATATGACGGCGGCTGGGCTGTTACAGAGGGACCTCAGAGCTTCTTCTGGGGCGGTACTTGGATCTGCGGAGCTACCGGCTCTGACAACCCCTCATTGATCAAGGATATCATGCTGAACCTGACCTGCAATCCTGACATTATGACGGAAATCGCAAAGGCAGACGGGGACTTTGTAAACAACAAATCCGCCATGGAAGCTTTAGCTTCTGACGAGAGCTTCGGCGACGCTATTCTGGGCGGCCAGAATCCCATCTCCAAATTCCTGGCCGGCATTGATTCCATCGACTTAAGCAATCTCTCCGCTTACGACCAGGGGTGCAACGAGGAATTCCAGAATGCCATGAGAAATTACTTTGAAGGAAACGCAACCCTTGAGGAAGCTACTGATCTGTTCTACACTGCAGTAGTGGAAAAATATCCGGAACTCACGTACTAATTTACTATACTTCTTTTTCTCAGGCGGGACGCCATTCCAGGACGGCGTCCCGCCAAGCAAAATTCAAGAATGTCGGCGGCATTCCTGCTGCCGGGCTGGCACCAGATTTCTAGCTACAGTTCAGTCCTTTTGATATGGGGGAAATCTGCTGCGAACCTGTCAGGAAGAATCAAGGACCAGGAGGTATCTGTATGAAGGCAAAGAATAAAAAGGCAGTCAGTTATAATAAATGGGGATATATTTTCCTTCTGCCGTTTCTCATTGTATACGTAGTGTTTCAGCTTATTCCCCTGGCCGGAACCATCTACAACAGTTTTTTCGAAAATTACCGCTCTGGTCTAAGCCAGGTCGGGCCGAATTTTGTGGGACTGGATAATTACGTCAGCCTGCTCTCAAGCGGCGACCTTTTTGTATACTTCCAAAACACCATGATCATGTGGATCATGTGCTTCGTCCCTCAGATCCTGGTCTCTCTTCTGCTGGCTGCGTGGTTTTCCGATCCCCAGCTTCGCCTGAAGGGAGCGGGATTCTTCAAGACCGTAATCTATCTGCCGAACCTTATCATGGCCGCTTCCTTTGCCATGCTGTTTTTCACTCTCTTTTCCGACAGCGGCCCTATTAATTCCATTTTGGTAAACCTGGGTATCCTGAAGGAACCCTTCCGGTTTCTCACCGTTAAGTGGAGCGCCAGATCCCTGGTAGCCCTTATGAACTTCCTCATGTGGTTTGGAAACACCACCATCCTTCTGCTGGCTGGTATGCTAGGGATCGACTCTTCCCTCTTTGAGGCGGCCCAGGCGGACGGCGCAAGCTCCACCCAGATTTTTTTCAAAATTACGCTGCCCCTTCTGAAGCCTATCCTCATCTATGTGATGATTACTTCCTTAATCGGCGGCCTTCAAATGTTCGATGTGCCTCAGGTTTTGACAAACGCCACCGGAGATCCCATGCGTTCCACCATGACGCTGATTATGTATTTGAACAAGCATCTGTACAGCAAAAATTACGGAATGGCAGGCGCCCTCTCCGTACTAATGTTCCTAATCACCGGCGTGTTGAGTATTGTCGTATTTAAATTCACCCAGTCAAAGAATCAGCCATAATGGAGGTGACAAGAATGACCGGTTCAGAAAAAAAGAAAAGCAGCGGCATGAGCGTAAAAGCCCGCCGGGTCCTTGCCTATATAGTGTTAATCTTTATCGTTTTCCTCTGCTTGTTCTGGTTTTACATCCTGATCATCAACGCCACCCGCTCCAACGGGGAGCTTTCCAGAGGATTCAGCCCGGTTCCCAGCACCCATCTTCTTAAAAACTGGAACAACCTGCTGGCAGGTACCCTCCCGGTGCTTCAGGGAATGATAAACAGCCTCATTGTGGCAGGATGCAGCGCTCTGCTCTCCACGTATTTTTCCACCATGACCGCTTACGCCATCCACGCATATAGTTTTCGCTTTAAAAAAGCGGTTTTCACTTTTATTCTCATGATCATGATGGTGCCAACCCAGGTTACGGCCCTTGGATTCATCCAGCTTGTGTCAAAAATGAAGCTGGAGGATTCCTTTATCCCACTGGTGGTTCCCACCATCGCCGCTCCCATTACTTTCTACTATATCAAGCAGTATATGGAAAGCAATCTTCCTCTGTCTCTGGTGGAGGCAGCCAGAATCGACGGCTCCGGTGAGTTCCACACCTTCAACCGCATCGTGCTTCCCCTGATGAAGCCAGCTATAGCGGTGCAGATGATCTTCACCTTTGTCTCCAGTTGGAACAATTACTTTACTCCGGCTCTGATTCTCCATGAGGACAGCAAAAAGACGCTTCCCATACTGATTGCACAGCTGAGAAGCGCCGATTTTCTAAAGTTTGACATGGGGCAGGTTTACGTCATGATTGTATTCGCAATCCTGCCTGTTGTGGTGGTATATCTCCTGCTCTCCAGATTTATCGTATCCGGTGTGGCAGCAGGAAGCGTAAAAGGATGAAGGAAATTATTTCACCCGGTTGTAATTGATCAGGCAGCCGTCCAGTATGATCTGGCGCTCGTCCTCTGTCATCTCGCCAAGCTTTAAGGTGAATTCTTTCAGTTCATCTCCCTTTACCTGGTAAGCCTTTACCTGGGAAGCCCGGTTCGTCACCGCAGTGCGGATTCCGGGAATGAACAGATAGTCGTGATTAGCAAAGGGCAGCTCTCCTTCCTCGATCAGGAAAGGAAGCATTCCCCAGTTAATCAGGTTGGAGCGGTATCTCTTGGTGGCATAGCTGTTGGCAATATTCGCCCAGCCTCCCAGAACCTTCTGGCAGGAAGCAGCCTGCTCCCTGGCTGAAC
The DNA here is from genome assembly GCA_018712605.1 of Candidatus Choladousia intestinigallinarum. GTDB lineage: Bacteria > Bacillota > Clostridia > Lachnospirales > Lachnospiraceae > Choladousia > Choladousia intestinigallinarum. The sequence goes on along the minus strand of DVGR01000014.1, from coordinate 10,096 downwards.
CGTCTCCCGGCTTCACCGCAAAGATCGTGCTTCCGATTCCCGTATTCTCCGGGGAAAGTTCAGGATAGGAAGCCGCAATCGTCTTCCACACAGGCGAAAGTTCAGGAAGGGCTTCTTCCATGCTCTCTCCGGCTTCTCTGGCTTTCTCCGCCTTCTGCACCTCTTTGGCAAGTCCCACATAAGCCGGATCCTTTCTGGAGAGGGCAAACTCCGCCAGTCCCAGAGGATTGGAGCGGTAGGAGGACGTCTCGCCGGAGGGGATCAGCTCATCCGTAGTGGTAACAGGATCGTGAATCTCAGAAACCACCTTCAGGATCAGGTTCTCCGGGAGTTCGCACATAGAAGGCCAGTCTTTGATGTTGGGCCCAAGGCGGATCTCCACAGACGGATCAGCGACACCCTTACTGTCAAAGACACGGTTCTCATAAATGCTGCTGTCGAAGAAGTATTTCGGCTTCGTGAAGTCAGCATCCACATCCGTGGCGGCCGTCAGATATCCCTTGTTAGCCGCAGTGGCAGCTATGGAACGGGCATCCATCAATGCCACAGAGGCGATCTGGCCGCTCTGAAGCTTAGAACCCTCTCTGTTGGGGAAGTTTCTGGTAGAATGCCGGATACTCAGGGCATTGTTGGCCGGTGTGTCGCCTGCGCCGAAGCAGGGACCGCAGAATGCCGTCTTTACAATGGCGCCGCTCTGAATCAGATCCGCCAATCTTCCATTTTTTGCCAGCTCCATGTAGATGGGCGTGCTGGCCGGATATACGCTTAAGGTAAACTCGTCAGCGCCGATATATTTTCCTTTCAGAATATCTGCCGCTTCGCAGATATTTTCAAATCCGCCTCCTGCACAGCCGGCAATAATCCCCTGCTCCACATACAGTCTTCCATTTCTCACCTTGTCCTTTAAGGTGAAGTCTACCGTATCCCCAAGGCTAACCTTTGCCTTCTTCTCCACATCGTCCAGGATATCCATAAGGTTTGCGTTCAGCTCTTCAATGGTATACGTATTGCTGGGATGGAAAGGCATGGCGATCATGGGACGGATTTTGCTCAGATCCACATAGACCATACCGTCATAGTAGGCCACCGGTCCCGGATTCAGCTCTCTGTAGGCATCCGCCCTTCCATGAATCTCATAAAACTCTTTAATCTCATCATCCGTCTTCCAGATGGAGGAAAGACAGGTCGTCTCTGTGGTCATTACATCCACGCCGATCCTGAAGTCAGCGCTGAGCTTCTCCACGCCCGGCCCAACAAATTCCATAACTTTATTATTTACGTATCCGTTGGCAAACACAGCGCCGATAATGGCTAGAGCCACATCCTGAGGGCCGACTCCCTTGACCGGTTCTCCGGTCAGGTAAACAGCGATTACGCCGGGCATATCAATATCGTAGGTCTGGTTCAGAAGCTGCTTTACCAGCTCCGGGCCTCCCTCGCCCATAGCCATGGTGCCCAGGGCCCCATAGCGGGTATGGGAATCCGATCCCAGGATCATCTTTCCGCTCTCTGCCAGCATCTCCCTGGCAAACTGATGGATCACCGCCTGATGAGGAGGAACGTAAATACCGCCATAGCGCTTCGCACAGCTTAATCCAAACATATGGTCATCTTCATTAATGGTTCCTCCTACCGCACAGAGAGAATTATGGCAGTTAGTCAGAACATAGGGAACGGGGAACTTCTCAAGGCCTGAAGCCCTGGCAGTCTGAATAATCCCCACGAAGGTAATGTCATGGGATGTCAGCTTATCAAACTTGATTCTCAGCTTTTCCATGTTTCCGGAGGTATTGTGAGACTTAAGGATGGAATAAGCGATGGTATTCTTCGCCGCTTCCTCTTTAGAGGGAGCCTGTCCTCCCAGACGGCCTGCAAGTGCGGCTGCCGCCTCCCCCCCGTCTTCAACGATCTCTGTTCCATTTAACAGATATACGCCGTTTTCATACAGTTTCATTCAATCTTTCCTCCCTTTTTATATCTTTTTTATCTGATATCATGTATCATGCGGAGCATTTTACTCTGCATACACGAAACTTCCTAACAGAGTAAACTTACATGCCTGCTGGCGCAGGCACCGCCACGCATAAAAGCCATAGATTGCTCCGCACTGCGTGCTCCCGCAAGTCTCCGCTCCGCTTCGGTCGGCGCTAAACGCGTGCCACTGGCACGCAGCGCCCTACCCGTATTCGCAATCCACACTACCGTGCTCCTTGCTCATACGGGTTAGCGTCTCTGGTGCCCAGACAGCATGTCGCACAAGTGCGCCCTGCTGTCTGCACACCGAGACTGGGCTTTCAAAGTAAAAAGGGCGGCCGAACATCGGCCGCCTTAAATCTTCGCCTCGCTATCCTGTTCAGCCTGTCCTGAGCCGAAACTTCAAAGCTTCCTTTTCGCTGTTTATCTTTTCTATCTCAGCCCCCAGGCTTCTGAGTTTTTCGTCAAACTCTTCATATCCACGCTGTATATAGGTGATATCATCCACCACCGTAACGCCCTCCGCTGCCAGGGCCGCAATCACAAGAGCCGCTCCCGCCCTGAGATCCGGCGCAGATACACGGGCTCCCGAAAGCTTCTCTACACCAGTGATAATCGCCGTATTGCCTTCTACTCTCACAATGGCGCCCATCCTGGCCAGCTCATCCATATATTTAAAACGATTTTCAAAAATGCTCTCTGTCACAATGCTGGTCCCCTTGGCCAGAGCCAGGGCAACGCCGATCTGGGGCTGCATATCTGTGGGATATCCCGGATAGGGGAGTGTCTTGACATTGGTGCTGCAAAGCCGCTTAGAGGCCACCACCCGCACCGCATTGTCGAACTCCTCCACCTCACAGCCGATCTCCAGGAGCTTGGCCGTAGTAGCCTCCAGGTGCTTGGGAATTACATTCTTAACCATCACATCGCCCTTGGTGGCCGCTGCCGCAAACATAAAGGTTCCCGCCTCAATCTGGTCAGGAATGATGGAGTATTCCGTCTTATGGAGCTTCTGAACGCCCCGGATACGGATCACGTCCGTACCAGCCCCTTTGATGTTGGCTCCCATACTGTTTAGGAAGTTGGCCACATCCACCACATGGGGCTCTCTGGCGCAGTTTTCAATGATCGTTCTTCCGTCCGCCATAGCTGCTGCCATCATGATATTGATGGTAGCTCCTACAGATACCGTATCCAGATAGATATGACTTCCGTGAAGATGCTCGGCTTCCGTTACGATAAATCCATTGCGAATCTCCACCCTGGCTCCCAGCGCCTTAAATCCCTTCAAATGCAGGTCGATGGGACGGCTTCCGATGTTGCATCCGCCCGGCAGAGGAACCTCCGCCCTTTTATATTTTCCAAGAAGCGCTCCGATCAGATAGTAGGAGGCACGGATCTTCTTAATATACTCATAATCCACGCTCACCTCGCCGATCTGCGCACTGTTCATCAGCACTGCATGCTGCGTAATGCGTTCGACCTTGACCCCGATACTCTCCATGGCTTCCAGCAGGACATTAATATCCCGCACATCCGGCAGATTCTCAATCAGGACAGTCTCATCTGTCATAATCGCCGCCGCCAGAATGCCAAGCGCCGCATTCTTAGCCCCACTGATATCCACTTCTCCTACCAGCGGGTTGCCGCCTCTGATAATATATTGTTCCATAGGACACCTCTATTGATTCGTATTTATACGATCCCCTTAATCGCAATTTTCCCCTCTTTTGCCGACACTTCTGCCGTCAAAGCTAAGCAAAACTATTACCAGTATACCACAATCTGCTCATTTGTAAACATTATTTAACCATTTATACATTTTTTAGTAATTTTTGCTAAGGATTTTTCATCTCTTCCGCACGCTGAAACCAAATCTCCCCATATTTTTTCCCAGAGAGAAATACTGTCCGTGGGAATATACGATTAATCCTGCCTTATCTAAGTGAAGCTTTTGGCTCTTGTCCAGATACCGCTCATCCACATTCACTCCCAGCACCTGGGCCAGGAACATATGGTGGGAGCCCAGCTCCAGCACCTGCGTCACCCGGCACTCCAGATTCACGGGGCTTTCTTTTATCAGAGGCGCCGCCACATGCTTTGAAGGCTCCGCCGTCAGTCCCATGGCCTGGAATTTGTCCAGGTCTCTCCCGGAGCGAACCCCGCAGAAATCCGCCGCCCGAGCCAGACGTTCCGTAGTAAGGTTCACCACGAATTCTCCCGTCTCCCGGATGATGCCGTAGGAATACCGCTCCGGCTTTATGGAAATGGAAACCATGGCCGGGGAGGTACATACGGTTCCCGCCCAGGCCACAGTGATTATATTTGCTTTTTCTCCCGGTCTCTGGCAGCTTACCATTACGGCAGGCACCGGGTACAGCATATTGCCCGCCTTCCAGTTCTGTCTTCCCATAATTAAATAACCTCATTAAGCCGGCTCATGGCTGACATAAAGGAGGGCACCAACTGTTTTTTCCTGGAGACCACGCCTTTCAGATGGGCGCTTCCTTCTTCCACCTTACACCTGAAGGCTTCCTCCACCACCTCTTCAACCTCATTGCCGCAGCACAGAAGCTCTGTGGACTCGTTCATAATATCCGTCAGCATGAAAAAGATCATGTCCATCTCCTGCCCGTGGTAAACCTTGTCTATATAAGGCAGAAGCCGCTCCTTGATCTCATCCAGCTCTGTTCTGCTCATAGAAGTGATTTGCCCGATTCCCATGTTCTTATCACCGAATTCAAATCTCTTGAAATCCTGATAGAAAATCTCTTCCGGTGTTTTGGAAGCCAGGTCGCTTCCGGCCGTAAACATCTCTCTTGCGTATTCCCTGCAGGAAATGCCCGCGATCTCCGCCAGCCTCTCCGCCACCTCCACATCCAGAGGGGTGCAGGTAGGGGACCGGAACATCAGCGTGTCTGAGAGGATAGCGCTGCACAGAAGCCCTGCAATGTGCTTGGGGATATCCACATTTTTTTCCTTATAAATCTGATAAATAATGGTGGCTGTACAGCCCACCGGCTGGTTTCTGAAATAGACCGGAGCCATAGTCTCCAGGGAACCCAGCCTGTGATGGTCAATAATCTCTAAAATCTCAGCATCCAACACATTGTCCACCGCCTGGGAGACCTCATTATGGTCCACAAGGATCAGCCCTCTCTTGTGAACGCCCAACAGGTTACGCCTGGAGATCATACCCACATAATGGCTTTTGGAATCCAGAATTGGGAAATCACGGTACCGCTTCTTTGACATAACCTCCCGGATGCTTTCCGTATAATCCGACAAGAAAAAGGTCTGGAGACTTTCTTTTCTCATAAAGAAATCCACCGGCATACTCTGGTTAATCAGACGGGCCACTGCGTAGGTGTCCAGAGGCGTCACTATAATAGAACAGTTTCTTTCCCTTGCCAGACGCTGAATCGTCCTGGACACAGGCGCCCCCAGGCAGACCACAATGCATCCTGCCTGCATCTCAATGGCGCAGAGCTGGGATTCGTACCGATTTCCCAGTATAACCATATCATGCTCATCTATGTAGTTTTCCATGACATCGGGGTTGGCTGCGGCGATCACTACCTTTCCCTGGTCAAAGCAGCCGTCGGGATCCCCTACGATCATCTCCGCGTCCAAAGTCTCCAGAATATTTCTGTAGGGCGTTTTGGCTACAGACATAATGGCGCTGTCGTACTCCTCCATATAGGATTTTGCGATATCATTGATGGTGATCAGCCCGTTGAGCTCATTCTCTTCATTCGTAATAGGGAGAGTAAAAACGTTCTGCGTGGTCATCAGGGTCCACGCTTTCTTCAGGGAAATGTCGCTTCTCACCCCAGGCACCTTCCGAATGTCCATATCCCGCACCCTGGTTCCGATGTTGCTTAAAAGCATGGGATGTTTTACTTTGAACCGCTCCAGGACATACTGGGTCTCAGCGTTTATCTGCCCTGCCCTCATGGGAAGATACGTATAATTGCTTTTTTCCTGATTTTTCAGGTATGCATAAGAAATCGCCGAACAGATTGAATCCGTATCCGGGTTTTTATGTCCTACCACGCAGACGGTGCGCCGGACCATGTCTGGATTTCCAAGCCCCGCCTTATCCTTTTTTCCTTCCATCTCCAGAAACTTTTCCATGTCTTCCATAAATCTCTCTATCATCCTCCCATATTTCTGCGGCAGCTTAATCTGCCTTCTCTTCAACCCCGTCCTTCGTCACCCTGGCATAGATCAAAGGCTCCTTCTTGGGCTTTTCCCCTTTGATTTTCACGGATTCGAAATATTTCGCCTCTGCATCTTTCAGCCTGCTCTCCTCTGAGGTATATAAAACGGCCAGCGTTTCGCCCTTCTTTACGTAGTCCCCCGTCTTTTTGCAGAGGACAATGCCTGCCAGGGGATCTATGGCGTCTTCCTTCTTCTCTCTCCCTGCTCCCAGCATCATAGCGGATATTCCAATCCCTTCTGTATTCATATCCTGCAGATATCCCTCTTCCGGCGCCGCAACATCCTCCTTTACAGGGGCTTCTCCAAACCTCTCCGGATGGAAAATATAATCAGGATCGCCTCCCTGGGCCTCCACCATGGCCGCCAGCTTCTCAAGGGCCCTGCCGGAACAGATTGCGTCCCAGGCCATAGCCCGGCATTTGGCCGGCGTCCCTTTCTGCGCCAGGAAGAGCATATTTTCCGCCAGGGCCAGGCAGACCTCCGTTAAATCTTCAGGTCCCATGCCCCGGAGTGTGGCCGCTGCCTCCTGCACTTCCAACGCATTTCCGATCTTGTTGCCCAGGGGATAGTCCATATTGGTGATCAGCGCAGCCGTCTTTCTACCGTTCTGCTCCCCGATAGCCACCATCTTCTTTGCCAGCTGCACGGCGTCCGCCGTGGTTTTCATAAAGGCTCCGTTTCCTGCCTTCACATCCAGAAGAATGCAGTCGCTCCCCGCCGCCAGCTTCTTACTCATAATGGAAGAGGCGATCAGAGGAATGCTTTCCACCGTGGCGGTTACATCCCTGAGGGCATAGATTTTCTTATCAGCGGGAGCCAGGTTTCCGGACTGTCCCGTGACGGAAATACCAGTACGATTTACGATTTCTACAAATTCCTTCTCAGACAGGCTAGTCCGCATTCCCGGTATGGACTCCATCTTGTCCACGGTTCCCCCTGTATGTCCAAGTCCCCGTCCCGACATTTTCGCCACCCGGCAGCCGCAGGCAGCCGCAATAGGAGCCACGATCAGCGTAGTCTTATCCCCCACGCCTCCTGTGGAGTGTTTGTCCACCTTCACCCCCTGTATCTCAGAGAGATCTACCATATCTCCCGAATGGGCCATAGCCTGGGTCAATACCCCGGTTTCCTCATCCGTCATTCCCCGGAAAAATACCGCCATCAAAAAAGCCGACATCTGGTAGTCTGGTATTTCTCCTTTCGTATATCCTTCAATCACAAAACGTATCTCTTCCGGCGCCAAATGGCCGCCTTCTCGTTTTTTCAATATTATGTCATACATGCGCATGGCATCACCCCTCTCCTGCCCGCCGTCTCAAAGCTTCAGATCCGCCGGACCAAAACTCTCCGGCAAAAGCTCTTTCAAAAGAAATATTTTATAATCCTCCGGCCCTCTTGCCAGGATCACCTGGAAGCTTTCCGGATCGCAGAACTCCCTCATCACCTGGCGGCACACCCCGCAGGGGGCGCAGTAATCCCCCTTTTTTCCGGGATAATTGCCTACCACGGCAATTCTCTTAAAAGAGGACGCCCCCTCAGATACAGCTTTGAAGAAAGCCGTTCGCTCAGCACAGTTTGTGGGGGTATAGGCGGCGTTCTCTATATTGCATCCGGTAAAAATCCTCCCGTCCGCTGCCTCCAGGGCCGCTCCAGTCTGAAATCCGGAGTATGGGGTATAGGCCCTCTTCTGGGCCTCGTAGGCCAGGCGTATCAATTCCGTAACCTCTGTCATCTTCGTTCTCCCCTTTCTCCCTTTTTAAACTGTTACTGTCTGGCCAGGTCCCAGAAGCTCTTTCCGTCCAGCCTCTCAGAAATCCCGAACATATCCAGCACCGTGGCTGCAATGTCCGCAAAGCTGCTTCTGGTGCCCAAAGACACTCCGGGCTTTACAGCCTTTCCGTAGAGAAGCATCGGCGTATACTCCCTGGTATGGTCCGTGCCGGGAGCACCCGGATCACAGCCGTGATCCGCCGTGATCAGAATCACATCCTCATCACCCAGCTTCTCCATCATCTGCCCCAACTGCCGGTCAAATACAGTGGCCGCTCTGGCATAGCCGTTTACATCATTCCGGTGCCCGTAGAGCATATCAAAATCCACCAGGTTCACAAAACACAGGCCGCTGAAATCCTCATCCATCAGCTTCAGGGTCTTCTCCATGCCATCCTCATTCCCGGAAATAGAAGTGGTGTGGGCGATGCCCTGGCCCGCAAAGATATCGTAGATCTTCCCCACTCCGTAGGTATCAAAGCCATGCTCCTGAAGGCTTACCAGCATGGTGCGCCCCGGAGGCAGCAGGGAGAAATCGTGCCGGTTGGTGGTTCTCTTAAAATCAGGCGCTTCTCCCGTAAAGGGTCTGGCAATGACCCTCCCCACCGCATGCTTTCCTTTGAGAATCTTTCTGGCAATCCGGCAGTCCTCATACAGCTCTTCCAAGGGTACCACGCTCTCATGGGCCGCCACCTGGAACACGCTGTCCGCCGATGTGTACACAATCAGCTTCCCGGTCTTTACATGCTCTTCACCGAAATCCCGGATAGCGTCTGTCCCCGAGTAGGGCTTGTTGCAGAGAACTCCCCGGCCGGTCTGTTCCATGAAAGGCGCCAGCACCTCCTCCGGGAATCCCTGAGGATAGACTGGCATGGGCTCTGGCGAAACCACTCCGGCGATCTCCCAGTGGCCTATAGTGGTGTCTTTCCCCATGGAAGCCTCCTGCATACGGCCGTACGTCCCTGCCGGGGCTTCACAGCCTTCCTGGCAGGATACGCCTTCAATATTAAAAAGTCCCATTTTTTTCATATTGGGAGTGCTGTACTCCGGCGACTTCACTATAGAAGCCAGGGTATTGGCTCCTGCGTCCCCAAACCGCTCTGCGTCCGGGGCCTCGCCGATTCCGTAGCTGTCCAGCACAATCAAAAAAACCCGTTTTACGCTCATTCAGTTCCTCCTTATGCGATTTCCAGGGCAATCTTCACCATATCATTGAAGCTGTTCTGACGCTCTTCTGACGTGGTGGCCTCCCCTGTGATCATGCTGTCGGAGATGGTGCAGATAGCCAGAGCGTTCTTTCCCGTGCGGGCAGCATTCATATACAGAGCGGCCGCCTCCATCTCCACCGCCAGGACTCCCATCTTCTGCCAGTTGGCATCCAGGTTGCTGTCGCTGTAGAAAGTGTCGGAGGAAAGCAGGTTCCCCACCTTATAGCCTACATTGCCCATGCTCTTTACCTGGGCCACTGCTTTCTCCAGCAGTTCAAAGGATGCGATAGGGGCAAAGGTGCCCGGAAGCTGATACTGGGCTGCATAGTTAGAGTTGGTGCAGGCTCCCATTCCCAGAACCACGTCCCGGATCTTCAGATCTGCCCGCAGGGCTCCGGCCGTACCGATACGGATGATATTCTTGACATCGTAGAACTTGAACAGCTCGTAGGAATAGATGCCGATGGAAGGCATACCCATTCCGCTGGCCATAACAGAGACTCTCTTTCCCTTATAAGTTCCCGTGTATCCGTTTACGCCCCGCACAGGATTTACAAGCACGGCGTTCTCCATAAATGTCTCCGCAACATATTTAGCCCGCAGGGGATCTCCGGGCATTAAAACGGTTTCTGCAAAATCTCCAGGTTTCGCTGATATATGTGGTGTAGGTGTACTCATAGTAAATTCTCCTTTCTGTCGTTGGCTTTTCTTATTATGTTCAAGAATACCGCTGGCATTCCTGCCGCAAGGTGTACTCCTATTTTACTACAAATATCCGTGAAAAGGAACCGAATGTTTTCCTTTTCTTTTACCGTCACTTTATCTAATTTTTCTTCTCCCCTTCCCTCTTTCTCTGATTTTATATGTGCAATCTGTATATGTATTTTTTTATTTTATTTTTTCTTTTTTGCATTTTTACT
>DVGR01000112.1 GCA_018712605.1 Candidatus Choladousia intestinigallinarum | reverse complement strand
TATGAGAAGCGAGTACTGTCCAAGGAAGAGAGTGTGGATAAGAAAGCGGATGCTCTGGAACGCAGAGAGACAGGATTGGCGGCAAAAGAAGAAGAGTTAAAGAAAAAGAGCGCGGAAGTGGAAAAACTCCGTGGTCAGCGGCTCCAGGAACTCGAAAGAATCTCAGGACTTACCTCTGAACAAGCAAAAGAATATCTTTTAAAAACTGTTGAAGATGAAGTGAAAATTGACACTGCGAAGCTTTACAAGGAGCTTGAGAGCAGGGCAAAAGAAGAAGCAGGCAAAAAAGCAAAGGAGTACGTGGTTACAGCCATACAGAAATGTGCGGCGGATCACGTGGCGGAGACTACGATCTCTGTTGTACAGCTTCCAAATGATGAGATGAAAGGAAGAATCATTGGAAGAGAGGGAAGGAATATCCGTACCCTTGAGACGCTTACGGGAGTGGATTTGATCATTGATGACACTCCGGAGGCAGTCATCTTATCAGGCTTTGACCCGATCAGAAGAGAGGTGGCGAGAATCGCCCTTGAGAAGCTGATTGTGGATGGCCGTATCCATCCGGCCAGAATTGAAGAGATGGTGGAGAAAGCACAGAAAGAAGTAGAGAATATTATTCGGGAGGAAGGAGAATCCGCTGTACTGGAAGTTGGCGTACACGGCATCCATCCGGAATTGGTTCGTCTGCTGGGAAGAATGAAATTCAGGACAAGCTACGGACAGAATGCTTTGAAGCATTCCATCGAAGTGGCACAGTTGGCAGGTCTGTTGGCAGGAGAAGTTGGGGTAGATGTAAGACTTGCGAAACGAGCTGGATTACTGCATGACATTGGGAAATCCATTGACCATGAGATTGAAGGTTCACATATTCAGATTGGAGCGGATCTGTGCAGGAAGTACAAAGAATCTGCTGTTGTGGTGAATTCTGTTGAATCGCATCATGGCGATGTTGAACCGGAATCACTGATTGCCTGTATTGTGCAGGCTGCGGATACCATATCTGCGGCACGGCCAGGGGCGAGACGTGAGACTCTTGAAACATATACAAACAGATTAAAACAGTTAGAAGATATTACGAATACCTTTAAGGGTGTTGAAAAATCATTTGCTATTCAGGCAGGTAGGGAAATCCGAGTTATGGTAATTCCGGATCAGGTAAACGATGCGGACATGGTATTGCTGGCAAGGAATATTTCAAAGCAGATTGAGGCGGAACTGGAATATCCTGGGCAGATCAAAGTCAGCGTGATTCGGGAGAGCAGAGTTGTGGATTACGCAAAATAATTAGTTAATAAAAGAAACCCTGTATATGATATCTATTGTGTGGATATGATATGCAGGGTTTTTTTATTCCGTCAAGCCATAAGCCAAGCAGCAGTTCTTTTGATTTTGAGATGAGCCTCGGCGGATTGCTGCTTTTATTCAATTACAAAACTGGGAGTTATTTTATGGAGAAGAAAAGAAAATCACTGGCACATTCCTTTGGATGTGCTCTGCAAGGAATTGCAGCGGGAATACGGGAAGAAAGAAACATGAAAATTCATTGTTGTGCCGCTGCCGCCGTCTTAGGGTTGGGTGTCTGGATCGGACTGTCTTTGATGGAGTGGTGCATTTGTCTGATTCTGTGCGGGATGGTTCTGGCCCTGGAGTTGGTAAACTCATCCCTGGAATCGCTGACAGACCTGGTCACCCAGGAATGGGAGCCCTTAGCTAAGAAAGTCAAGGATCTGGCTGCAGGAGCTGTGCTGGTTGGAGCGGTGACGGCGGCTGCGGTTGGAGGAATCATTTTTGTTCCCCATTTTCTGTGAGAAAAAGGAGGAAAGTGGCCTGGTTAAATAAATGGAAAATGGCACTTTTAAAACATGCCATCTTGTTTATAATATTTTTGTAAAAAGCGAGGAGGTATGATTATGAGAAGAGAGCATTTGAATAAACTGATCTTGACAGGGGTTTTCGCAGCTCTGTCCTATGTTGTTTTTACGTTTCTGCAGGTGAAAATTTCGCTTCCCGGAGGCGGGGCCACTTCCATTCATCTGGGAAATGCCGTATGTGTTCTGGGAGCGCTGATGCTGGGAGGTGTCTGGGGCGGCCTGGGAGGCGCTTTAGGGATGACCATTGGTGATCTTCTGGATCCTGTCTACGTCCTGACGGCCCCCAAGACTTTTATCCTGAAGCTTTGCATTGGCCTGATAACTGGGTTCGTGGCCCACAGACTGGGAAAGATCCAGCAGTCAAAAGACCGCAGGCATGTATTTACCTGGTCGGTAATAGCTTCCGTCAGCGGTCTATTATTTAATATTATTTTTGATCCTCTTTTCAGCTATTTTTATCAGAGGATTATCCTGGGGGAAGCTTCGGCAAAGCTGGCTTTTGCCGTCAACCTTGCATCTACCTCCATCAATGCCGTACTTTCTGTGCTTGTGGCGGTGTTCGTCTATATGGCGCTGCAGCCGGCTTTGCAGAGGAAGCTGATCAGACTGTAGGGACGGATCCTTTGATTCCTTTTTCTTTTGAAGAAAATTAAGAAAATCATTTAGTGACAAAACTGCAATTACCCATTATACTTATCTTAGAAAATGTAGTACCGTTTGTATGGCTTCGTGTTCTTTGAACTGGCCAGACTGAAATGAGCGGTATCGAAACACATACGCTAGGAGACGGTGAGTATGAGAAAGTCGGCAGACAGATACAGAAAGAGTTTAATAGGGATTGCAGCCGTGGCTGTCTGTGCCGTGAGCGCATTTGGTTCAGAGCATGTACTGGGAGCGTCTATGACGGACGGCACCTATACAGTAGGAGAGAATTGGTCCGAAGATACGGATCTCTCCACGGAGACGGAGAAAGTTTATAAGAAAGCAGAGATGCTTGAGTCGGATGAGACATCCACGATCTCCTGCAGCTTTATAGATACCAATTATACTGCCATGGATTATGAGCAACTTCGGGATATGCTGACCAACAATCTGATCTACAGCAGTCCCAATGCTTCCATCAGTGTCAGTGCAACCTACACGGATGCCAAGGATTATCTCTATGTCTTGGTTGCGGATGATTCCGCTCAGAATTACCGGGAGATTTACTACTATGTGGTGGGAGATATGGAGTGCTTTGTGGCGGAGGTGAAGGAATACAGAGAGGAAGCCCAGGCGGCTTCGGAGAACGCTGAAGATACTCCTGAGGCTGTGGGAGCCGAGATTGCCAAGACCTTTGTATGGACTTATTCCTGAGGAAGTTTACTCGTTGGCAGGGGATAAAAATGAACAGCGGCTATTAATTATGGGAAGGCGGAGAACCGCCTTCTTATTTCGTGCAGGGATGCGCACGGGTGCGTAATGTACTTTATTGCTTCGCAATACGCACCCGGCGCGGCAAAAGTGTGCTTTGTGACAGATTCATAAAACCGCGAGAGTGTGCGAAGCACACTTTTGTTCTGTTCCAAGGAAGACTTTTTGTAATAAAGTGTGAAAGGGATTCGCCGCAGAAAGTGTGCAGAACACGGAGCTTTTTATACGGAAGAATTCTTCTAAGAATGAAAGAAGAATGGACAGGAGGAGAAAAT
>DVGR01000111.1 GCA_018712605.1 Candidatus Choladousia intestinigallinarum | reverse complement strand
TAACTGAATCAATGTTCTGCTTTATATGCGCCGCTTCCCTGGCTCCCGCAACATGGGCCGCTATTTCTTTATGCCCGAGAATATAGCGGATCGTCAGCTCCGGAAGCCCTATTTCCAGTTCATCCGAAAGGCGGTAGATCTTTTCCAGTTTCTTGGCTACATTCTGTGCTTTTTCATCTTCCATCGCTTTAAAATAATCCAGCCATCTTCTGTCTTTAGAAATAAGGAAGGGGGTGTTCTGTCCAAATCCCCCGCCCAGAGCTATCCCAACCTCTTTCTCCATGCAGGCAGGTATCAGCTCTTCATAGATAGGTTTTGTCAGGAGGCTCATTCCTCCCGCCGGCAGAACAAAATCAAATTTTCCAGAGCTTATCAGCATGGTAAGTCCATGATAGTCCCAGCCTCCCAGGCCGATATTAGCCACAAGCCCTTCCTTTTTAGCTTCCAGCAGAAAATCAATAGCCGGTCCGGCAGCTTTTTCATAATCGATCCCCCAGCAGGGCCAGTCAGGTTCATGGATGCAAAAAATATCCAAGACATCTTTTTGCAGAAGCCACATACTATGTTTGAGCGTACGCATCATTTTTTCAGGATCTACAAAGCACTCTTTGCATGTTTCCCTTACTGTATGCGCATACTCTTCCAGTACCGTCTTTTGAAAGTATCCCATCTTGGTGGAACAGTAAAACCGCTCCCGCCCCGCATGACGGGCCATAGCCCTTCCGAGAAGTTCTTCGCTCTCTCCAAATCCATACATCTGAGCCGTATCATAGTATGTAACGCCATGCTCCATTGCATAATCCAGTATTTCATACGCCTGTCTCTGCGGAACACCGAATTCTTCGGTAAACTGATAGCAGCCAAGCCCCAGAACCGATACCTCTATTCCGGTTCTGCCAAGTTTTCTTTTAATCATATCCCCTCCCTATCTCCGGGGCGCTCAGCGCCCCAGCATCTCGTCAGTCAGCCCGTCATAGAGACGTTCCAGAGCCTTCTCCAGAGTTTTATAATCTTCGGCTTTTAAAGGCTGGAAGGGTTTTATGCAGTTTCCGCAGTCAATTCCCTGAATCTTCAGCACACCTTTGATGGCCGGGAAAATTCCGATGTCCAGCAGCACCTTGATCATCTCGTTGCATCTGCCCTGGAGGAATCTGGCCCGCTCCATGTTGCCCTCATCAAAAGCCTTCTTAATTCCCACGCACACATCCCCCATAATCGAGAACGTACTGCCGATGGACGCCCTGACGCCTACCGACAGGGCCGGAAGCCAGATTTCATCGTGCCCGTTAAAAATAACCCGGTCTCCGCATTTTCTAACCAGCGTCTCCGTCTGCATCAAATCCATGGTAGTCTGCTTTACACCCAGAATACCGTCATTCTGCAGAAAACCCAGCAGTTCATCGGTTCCAAAGGAAACACCGCTCATCTTGGGGATATTATAAATCAGCACCGGCATTCCTGTCGCCCCGGCCAGATCACGGTAATACTGAAGAATCTCTTCGTTAGAGTAGCTGAAATAAAACGGCGGAACTGCAGAGATAGCTGATATGCCGCAGTCTGCCACTGCCTCGGCCATTTTAATGGTACTCTTGGTGGAAAACGTGCCGATATTGGCAATCACAGGGCAGCGCCCCTTTACAATACCGGCTACCGCCTTGACAAGCTGTATCCTCTGTTCATCCCGCAGCAGAAAAGATTCCCCGGTGCTTCCGCTTACATAAAAGCCGGATACTCCCTGCTTCAGCGTTTTTTCAATCACCTGTTCCAGCGCTTTCTCATTAATCTCTTCATTCTCATCCATCGGCGTAATGATTGCCGGAAAAATTCCTTCGTATTTTTTCATGATCTTATCTCCTTTTCCTTTATTTTCCCTTTATTCATCCATTTCTGGTACCAAAACTACTTTTGCAGCCTCACGGTTGCTGAACATTTCAAATCCGTCCTTCCATCTCGACAGGGGGAGCTTATGTGTTACTATAGGATCCATATTGATCCGTCCTTCTCTGTACAGAGACAGGATGTTTCTCCAGGACGTATGGTCGTATCCCATATGGCCGATAAATGTAATTCCTTTATGTCCCATGAGATCCGCCGGATCTTCTTCGTAGGAAACCCCTGTCCTTGTATATCCCACCATCACGAAGGTACCGCCGGGCCGCAGCATCTGTACGGCCTGAGGAAGAATATTGGCCGATCTGGAAGCGCAGTTAATCACAGCCGCAATGCCGTCCTGCCCTCCAAGAGCCTTCACTTTATCCACAAGCTGAGGATCATCCGCCATCAGAAGATCTGTGGCTCCCAGTTCCTCACAGATGGGATTTCTCTTGGGAGCGCTTCTCTTGGTGCTGATTACGATGATCTTGGCTACACTCATCATCCTGGCAACCAGGACGCTGAACAATCCCAGTGGACCATTTCCATAAATCACAATATGGTCGCCGGGCAGCACCTTCGCTTCCTGAACAATAGCCTTATAGGCATTGCAGATGGGATCCATCACAGCCGCATGCTCAAAAGGCATATTGTCCGGAATCCTGCGGACGCTGGCCGGGTCTCTCTGCAGCACAATTCCGGGTATCTTTACAAACTCCGCCATTCCTCCGTCCATGTCTCCCCCGATTCCTTTTCTCTCCGGGCAAAGGAGAAAATTTCCCGTTTCGCAGGCCGGACAATGGCCGCACACATATCCGGTATTATCCGAGACCACCCTGTCCCCGACTTTCCAATCCAGGACGTTCTTCCCCGTCTCATACACCTCTCCCGCAAATTCATGGCCGATAATCATGGGGTACGTATAATTTTTATATTTCTCTTCATCCGGTCCGTACAGAAGAGGCATATCGGACCCGCAGATCCCGGCCGCCTTTACCTTCAGTACAATGTCGTTGTCTCCGCATTCCGGTTTCGGCAGATCCATATAAGCCAAATGGAATGCTCCATATCCTGTTTTCGCCAGTGCTTTCATCTTTATTTCCTCCTTAATAATAATGTTTGAATCTCTTTCAGTCTGCATATTGAATACAATTTGTGTGTTTTTCCAAAAAATCAGCAACATCTTGTTGCGCTTTTTAAATTATACATTAAAAATCAATATTATTTTTTCACACTTGCAATACTTATTATTTTCATTTATAATAATTCCTAGTGAGAGGAAGGGTGAAGTATATGAACAAAATAAGCACAGTAAACCAAATTAAAGAAAGCAATATTCAGTTGGTCAGGAATATTATCCAGAATTCCACAGAATTCACGAAGCATACCATCTCCGAGACCACAGGGCTGAGTTTTGCCACCACCAGCAATATCGTGAACCAGCTTCAGAAAAACGGGGAGGTTCTTTTTCTTGGAAATATCACCTCCAAGCTGGGAAGGCCTGCTGCAAGCTATGTTTACAATAAGGATTTTATCCATATCTGCTGTATCTTTCCGTCTTCCGCCGGCAGCCAGCGCTATCTTTTCTACGCTATTTACGACCTGCTGGGGAACTGTCTGGATCAGAATATGGTGTGGCTTGACGATGTAACCTACGAAAGCTTTGAGACTCTGGTGGATACTCTTTTGGAAAAAGATCCCAACATCAAGAGAGTCAGCATCGGCATCCCTGGTTACTGCGACGACAGCCATATTCATTCCTGTACTCTGACTAATCTGAACGGCTGCGATCTTATCGGTATGCTCAAGGAACATTTTACATGTGAATTTACATTGGAAAACAACATGAACGCCATCGCATACGGGTTATATCACGCCCGGAAGGAACATCAGAATCCTCCGGCCTCTCTGGTTGTAGTATCATTCTTCGAGGGAAGCGGTCCCGGTTCCGGAATCATTATTGATGGAAAACTGTACTTAGGCAAAAGCGGTTTCGCCGGCGAGGTTCCCTTCCTGCCCTATACGGACGGAGATATTTATGACATCATAAAACGGGGACCGGAAGCGATCGCCAAGAGCACCGCTCAGATCATTATCTCCTACAGCGCAATCCTCAATCCCGAGGTTTGTGTCCTTACCGGTGAGAATCTGAGTTCCTCCATGTGCAGCCATATCCTGGATTACTGCAGACGGACCATACCGGAACAACACCTGCCGGAGGTTTCTTATATCGCCAACTATAATCGCCATTACCAGAACGGGCTTTTCTGGATTTCCCTAAACCGCCCGTACTTCGGATCTTCCTCATAAATAGGAACGCTGTCGGTGAAATAATCCTATTTCATCCGGCAGCGTTTCTCTTATACTGCCTCAGAGCAGTTTAAAATTTTTCATCATATTCATTGATAAAGTCCATATTCAAGGTAAGTCCCAGGCCTGGTTTCTCAGGAATGGTCATATAGCCATGGTCAGGCTTAGGCGCATCCAGATATGTATTGGCCGTGATTCCCTCAAAGAGTTTCAGTCTTTCAAGGAAGGGAGCATTTCCAAAGGCACTGATCAGGTGAATATGGATATTTTCCATGGCATGAGGCGCAAATTTCACATTGAACGCCTGGGTCATCGCACCGATCTTCAGCATCTCCGTAAATCCACCGGCTCTTGTGCCGTCTGTCTGCACGATGTCCGCACATTCATGGATCAGCAGATCTCTGGCGCCGAATTTCGTATACTCATGTTCTCCCGTGGCCAGAGGCAGATCCGTAGAGCGCTTGTACTTCATCAGTCCTGGGATGTCATCCGCAAAAACAGGCTCTTCCAGGAACATAATGTCATAATCCTTCACACGGTTCGCAAACCTCGCTCCCGTAGCCGCATCCCAGCAGTTATTGGCATCCAGCATAATTCCGACATCCGGCCCAACCGCTTCCCGCACTTTGCGTACACGTTCCACATCTCTGTTTGTGTTATTTCCGCCCTCAACGCCCACTTTAAATTTAATCATTTTGTAGCCGTCTTTTTGAACCAGACCTACCATCTCTTCCACTAATTCGTCATCTGAATAGGAAGTCCAGCCGCCGCTGCCATATACGGAAATCTTTGTCTCTACGCCGCCGAACAGCCTGAATAAAGGCATATTCAGTATCTTGCCCTTCAGATCCCAGAGAGCGATATCCACTGCAGAAAGCGCACAGAACATCAACCCTTTCCTTCCCACTCCCCGGAGATATCCAAACATTTCATTCCAGATAACCTCTGTCTCAAAAGGATCTCTTCCAATGAGCTTGGGAGCTATATTTTTTTCTATGAGCATTTTGGTGGCCTCTCCGCCTACCTCATGGTATGTCACGCCAAAGCCTTCCAGCCCCTCTTCCGTGGTAACACGGACAATGGTGAAGCCAATACATTCCACTTTTCTTGTGGCATCCGCAAAGCCTCCCGTAATGGGCTGGGATACCAAATGTACCTGGATCTTCTTAATCGCATTCTTTCCCATATTTGCACCCTCCATAACGTACAAGCTTATGCAGCCTGAACAGTTTTTGCCTTTCTGTTATTTGCATATGCGTCAAGGCTGATAGCGAACAGCAGCACACCGCCTCGCACCACATACTGCAGAGCAGGATTCAGATTCATGATACTCATTCCATTGTCAAGAGCCGCCATAACCATGGTTCCTACTACCGCCCCGATTACAGTACCTCGCCCACCGGTGATAGCCGTTCCGCCTACCACGCAGCCAGTAATAGCCGTGAATTCGTATCCGTTGCCGCCGGATGTGGTGGCGGAATTCAGACGTCCCAGATAAACCATAGCCGCCGTAGCCACTACCACGCCGTGGAGCACATAAAGCTTCAAAGTTTCTTTAGGAACATTTACGCCCGACAGGGCCGCCGCCTGCGCATTGCCGCCGATGGCATACACATAACGTCCGAACTTGGTATTATTGCTGATATAAGAAACTACCATGGTCATGACCACCAGGATAATCATGGCATAGGAAAATCCTCTGGCCATACTCAGAAGGATTGTCACAGCCGCAATCAGCACAGAGATAGCTACCATTTTGACAATTACTTTATTCCATCTGGCCTCGGAAAGCCCCTGAGAAATAGCCTTTCTCTCCTTGGAGACCGTAAGAGCTGCATAAACCACAATGCAGAGAAAGCCTACCACAAGAGACGCAATGTTTATGGAATACCCAAAGTCCGGCAGGTACCCGTTTCCCATCTGGGAAATCACACCTGTTACAGGACCGTAAATTCTTCCGTTGCTGATGAACTGATTAATTCCCAAGAACACAAGCTGTGTGGCCAAAGTTACGATGAACGCCGGAAGCTTCAGATACCCGACCCACGCTCCATGCCACAGCCCGGCGACAATAGCGATTACATACACAAGAATAAGAACAACCCAGGAAGGAATCTCCGGCTTTGTCACCTGAAGGATAGCCGCCACCATACAGAGCATTCCCAGAAAGCGTCCTGCGGAAAGATCCGCATTTCCCGTGATAATAATCATACACATCGTAATTGCGATAATGGAGCAGGTCGCTCCCTGCATCAGCAGGTTGGACAGGTTTCCTACCTGCAGAAAAGCTCCCTGCGTCAACAGTCCAAACACCAGAAAAATAATGATCGTCTCAACTAAAAGACTGTTTTTATAAAACAGGCTAAATAAATCTACACTTCGTTTTTCTTTCATGTCGTAGCACCTCCCGTAGCCGCCATGGCAACATTTTCCTGCGTAATCGTTCTCTCTCTGTTATCAAATTCCCCGCTGATTCTTCCCTCTTTCATTACGTAAATCCTGTCGCTCATACCAAGAACCTCAGGCAGTTCGGAAGAAATCATAATAACAGCCACTCCCTGGGCCGCAATTTGATTAATCAACTGATAGATCTCTGACTTGGCTCCAATGTCTATTCCTCTGGTAGCTTCATCCAATATCAGAACCTTGGGCTCACACATCAGAGCCTTGGCAAGGCACACCTTCTGCTGGTTCCCTCCTGAAAGGTTCCCCACTTTCTGCAGGATAGAGGGGGTTTTCACTCTAAGCTTCCCTACCATTTCCTTAACCTTGGCATACTCCTTATCCCGACTGATAAAAATCCCTTTATTTATATACTTATCCAGACTGGAAAGAGAGGCATTGTAAGCGATGTCTGAGGTCAAAATCAATCCAAGCTGTTTTCTGTCCTCTGAAGAATAGAACACACCGGCCCGGATCGCTTCACTGGCATTCTTAAACCGCGGCCGCTCTTTGCCCATGTATTCTAATTTCCCCGTCACTTCTCCTTCCAGGGCGCCGAAAATACTCATCGCCAGTTCCGTACGCCCTGCGCCAATCATTCCGGCCAGTCCCACAACCTCTCCCTGGTGTACTTCAAAATTAACGTCCTGGACAATCCATTTGTCATTAATTCCATCGTATGCAGACCAATTTGAAACACGGAGCGCCACATCACCGATGGGGCAGTTCCTCTTTTCAAAACGAGTGTTCAGTTCTCTTCCCACCATTCCGCTTACCAGGGTATCCTGGGTAAATTCCTTTGCCGGCCGTGATTCCACAGTCTGGCCATCTCTCAAAATCGTAATTGTATCAGCAATGCTCAGCACCTCGCCCAGCTTGTGCGAAATAAACACAATGCTCATACCCTTATTCCTCAGCTCCCTCACCAGATTCAGCAGATTCTCAGAATCATCCTCCGGAAGAGGCGCTGTAGGCTCATCTAAAATCAAAATCTTGCAGTTCTTGCTGAGTGCCTTTGCAATCTCAATAAGCTGCTGCTGTCCAATCCCCAGGTTTCCCACTCTGGTCTTAGGACTTACCTTTAAATTCAATTCATCCAGAAGTTCTTTTGTCTTCTGATATTCCTGATCCCAGTCAATGTGTCCATTCTGGCAAATCTCATCACCAAGAAAAATATTTTCACAGACGTTCAATGTCTGAATCAGCCCCAGCTCCTGGTGAATGATGGCGATCCCCGCCGCCTCACTCTCTTTAATCCCTTTGAAAGTCACTTTTTCTCCATTCAGCACAAGTTCTCCCGTATAATCCGTGTGCTCACCGCTGAGAACCTTCATGAGAGTCGATTTCCCGGCTCCGTTTTCTCCGCAAAGGGCGTGAACCTCCCCTCTTCTGACACCAAAGGTAACATCGTCAAGAGCTTTTACTCCCGGGAACTCTTTTGTAATATGATTCATCTGCAGAATGTAATCTTCCATTTCCGGTCGCCCCCTTTCTTAATAATGGCGGAACCTTATCTTCCAGGTTCCGCCAATCCTTTTGCCCCAATCACAAACAAGCCCACTTAAAAGTGCAGATCCCACCATTTCTGCAGTTTTTTACAAATCTGCTCCGGTGCAGTCAGAGCAGGATCTATGCTCCACTTTACTTCATTTCCAAAGTATCCCCGGTAATTGTTGTCGTCAAACATCTGAAGCATACTGTCCAGATCCAGATCGCCCTCACCAGGAATCCGATGCTCCCACGCTCCCGAGTGCAGAAGCCCGCCGTCTGTGTAATGTACGTTCACCACTTTCTCCGGGCCGCATATATCGTACACATCCTGTACCGTCTCCCCGGTCTGGGAAAGACACATCAGATCAATGGTAACAGCCATATTCTTGCAGCCGCAGTCTCCAATCAGGCGCATGACCTCTCTGTGGTCTGTAATTACAGTGATATTTCTGGTCGTGGCTTCAAAAGTGATGGTAACACCCTCCGTCTCGGCGATTTCAGCCAGCCTTCCCATAGAATCAACCGAGAGCTTCCACGCCTCTTCCTGGCTCCCGTCCAGGTTGGCATACCCCGGGAAAACCAGCACATAAGGACTTCCGATGACTCCCGCTGTACGAATGGCATTCTCGTAGTACCGGAACGTACGCAGCCGGGTGGCAGGGTTTCCGGAGGCCAGGTTTGTAGGATAAGCGCAGTTTTCCGGGTTAATCTCCACCACGCTCAGCCCATGGGCATCCAGCTTATTTTTCAGCACCTTCATATCCCTATAAGTAACATCCTCCATACAGAAATGAGGTTCCGCCCCATAGAACTCCAATTTTTCCGCCCCTATACGCTGAAGGGAATCCAGCGTATAGTCCAGGGAATAATTGTAATAGGGAAAGTTTGAATGGATATACTGTTCTTTCCTCAGATTTTTAAATGTCATAACGCTTACTCAGCCGCCTCTTCTGTCACTTCTTCTGCCGCTTCGCTCTCGCCCTCTGCCGGTGCTTCCTCTCCGTATACTTCCTCATATGAATAAGCCCCTGCCTCGATCACCTCATCTACGTTATCTTTCGTTATGACAGTTCCGGGATATGCGTAGAAGGGAACTTCTGTATCTTCAGAGTTTGGTGTGGTCTGCTCAAAATCTTCAGCCGTAATCTCGCCCAGTCTGTACTGGATACATGTTTCTGTGAACAGTCTCGGATATTCCTTGCCGCTCTTAAGGATCGTGGAAACCTGTGTCCCCTCCAGCACTCTCTGTACAGCCACCAGATCACAGTCCTGTCCGGTGACAACTACCTTTCCTGCAAGTCCTGCGTTTTCCAGAGCCTGGATAACACCGCCGGCCATTCCGTCATTCATAGCAAAGATAGCGGTCAGCTCATCTCCGTACTGAGAAATCCAGTTTTCCGCATAGCTCATAGCCTGTGAGGGATCCCAGTTTGTCACCCACTGTTCTCCTACCACTTCGATGTCACAGTCTGCCAGAGTGTCATGCATGCCATCGTGGAAATTATAAACACCTGTTCCGCCTGCCGGATCGCCGTACAGGAAAGCAACCTTGCCGCTGATCCCCATCTCCGCCGGTACCTGCGTAATCAGTTTTCCGATTTCATACTCATCATTGCCGCCGCAGAGATCACAGTAAACTTCTCCGTTGGCTTTCTCATAGTAGCAAACCAGCACGCCTGCATCGTGCGCTGCTTTCAGCGCATTGCTGACCGCTTCTTTCTCATTGGACTGAACAATCAGAATGTCCACGCCCTGCTCTACCATATTCTCGATCTGTCCCACCTGCTTCTGAGCATCGTTCTCGCTGATCTGATAGATACACTCGATTCCGTTCTCCTCGCAGACATCTTCGATCACCCCGAGCTCCGTAACCCAACGCTCTTCCTGCAGCGTCTTAAATGACACGCCGACTTTCAAATCCTCACGAGCCTTATCCGGCGTCACCACACTGACTTCCTCTTCCGCCTGAACGGCCACTGCGCCCATGGAGAGAATCATCGTTGCTACCATACCTGCTGTTAAAACCTTTTTTAACATTTTCCTTCCTCCTTCGTGTTGGCACTCACTGTTTTGCGCCTATTTTTTAATTGATATTAATAATATAATATCGGCATGGCATTTTGTCAATAATAATCTTTTCCCTTTTGTTAAATATAGTATATTTATCCTATTTTATCCTTTTGATACCATTCATTTTTTGTGTATTATGTATATTTTTAATCTATTTGCATTTATTTTAAGGCGTAAATAAATTACTATTATCCTTATAATAAATCTTTTTCTTTCCCTTGGATATATCAAGAAAAATCAGGATTACCCAGAAAATATATTCCTATATTTTTTAATCCTAAAAAAATCATCCCGCAGACAACAAATCAAGCAAAACCGCTTGCCTGAAAAAATCCCCCAAAACATAAAAAAAGAATCCCGCAGCATAGGATTCTCTTTATAGATTTCATAACTAAACATAAAAAAGACAGCGGGAAGAATTCACATCCAACATTCCTTATCCCACTGTCTTTCTTTTATAATTTTATTTTTATGACTTTATCTTCCCGTCAGCAGGTAGCTCCCCCTACAGTATGAAGGTCAGCTTCCAAAATCTGCTGCTTCCTCTCCAGGAGATCCGGGGCTAAAAGCTGCTCCTGCACATTTTCAAAGCCAAGCCTTTCAATCGTGGCCGCAAAGCGCTCACCGGTCTTCCCCTGCTCTCTGTAAAGAAGGATGGCTTTCTCAATTACGTCAAGAGCCTCTTCTTTGCTGGTAAATATTTTGTCCAGGGCACGCCCCCGGGCAATCTTCTTGCCCCAGCGCCCTCCTATATAAATTTTATATCCTGTGGTGCCGTCCTCCAGAGCGTCAAAATGGCATTTTCCGATGCAGCGGCCGCAGTTGTTGCAGACATTAGGATCAATCTCCAGAATGCCGTCTTTAACCTTTGCCGCTCCCATAGGACAGACCTTTTCCACAGAACATTTCTTGCAGCCATTGCACTCATCTTCATCAAAGTTAGGAATTCTCTGTCCGATGATGCCCAGGTCATTCAAATCCGGTTTTACACAGTTATTCGGACATCCTCCCACGGCGATTTTAAATTTGTGAGGAAGCTTCACCTGATGATACCCTTCATAGAACCGATGATGTATCTCTTCTGATACGGCGAAGGTATCAATAAGCCCATACTGGCAGGTGGTTCCCTTGCAGGATACCACCGGGCGTACAAGGGAGCCGGTTCCGCCGGTCTCAAGTCCCTCTTTCCTTATAAATTCACGGAATTCCTCAATCCGTTCAAAGGGAATTCCCTGCACTTCCACTGTAAGACGGGTGGTAAATGTAATATTTCCATTTCCAAACTTCTCTGCTGCCTCAGCAATGCATTTCTGCTGAGCGGCCGTGATCTTTCCGTTCACCGTGATAATACGGGCGGAAAAATTATCTGTTCCTTTGTTGCTCAAAAATCCCAAAGCCTTTACTCTTTTTTCCTCTGCTGCACTGATGGTTAATGTCGCCATTTCTCTTCCTCCCTGTTCTCTTTTTATTCCTCTTCCCCTTCAATTTCCGTAAAGAAGGTTCCGCCCTCCAGTGTCCTCGTGTTGGTGTATCCGTAAGCTTTCAGACGGTTCTGTGTCAAATAAGCCCGTTTTCCCTTGGCACAAACCAGGAGAAGTTTTTCATCCTTCCCAAAACCTTCTACTTCCCCCTCTATCTCCGTCAGATTCAGATACGGGCAGCCCGCCAGGGCCGGCGCCGGAGAACAGTCTACCATCCTGTATTCCTGTGCCTGGCCGGACGCATACTCAGCCGGCGTAAAGCTCTCCATTTCCCCGTCCATCTTATTCATCAGTACATTGACGCCGTTTGCAAAGGGATGGATCGCCGTAGAGAAAGGCGGAGCGTAAGCAAAATCCATGACAGAAAGCTGGTCCACTGTAGCTCCCAGGGAAATAGCCGTTACACCGATATCCGTCACTTTGTCCACTGCGCCGCTGCCGATCACCTGCACCCCCAGAAGCTTTCTGGAAACCTTGTCCGCCACAAGCTTCAGCACAAAAGAGCCAGATCCCGGATAATAATGGGCTTTATCATCCAGCACCGAAAGGGCAGTTACCACTTGATATCCCTCAGCTTTTGCCCCTGTCTCTGTAAGCCCCGTCCTCCCGGCATTGATCCCGCCGGGAAGCTTCACCACGCCAGTCCCCAGCACACCGGGATATTCCTTCTCTTCTCCCGCAAGATTCTGCGCCAGAATCCGGCCGGATATGTTGGCCGTGGAACCCATGGGAGACCAGGCATCCTTCCCGGTCAGACGGTTTTTCACCATGGCGCAGTCTCCAGCCGCATAGATATCTTCTACGTTCGTTTTCATATGGGAATCCGTAAGTATCGTCCCCTTAAACATCTGGATTCCCGTCCCTTCCAGGAATGCGGTATTGGGACGGATTCCAATCGCCAGCACCAGGGCATCCGCCTTGATCGCCCGCCTGCTGGTCTGCACTTTTTCTACCTTCTCAGTTCCCAGAACGCCTTCCAGAGCCACCCCAGTCATCGCCATAACGCTGGCGTCCGCCATTTTATTTTCCACGTATTCGCTCATCTCAGGATCCAGGAAATTAGGCAGCACATGGGGAGCAAAGTCAATCACCGTCACTTTAATCCCCCGGTCAGCCAGATTTTCCGCCACTTCAAGGCCGATAAACCCTCCACCCGCAACTACCACACGTTTTATGGCGCCCGATTCCGCAGCTTCCCGGAGAGCTGCGGCATCTTCAGGGGTTCGCATCTGAAAGATATTTTTCAGCTCCAGACCAGGAATATCCGGTATGTAAGGAGATGCCCCTGTGGCAATTACCAATTTATCGTAAGCATATTCAGAAATCTCACCAGTGGCCAGGTCCTTCGCCTTTACCTTATGCTCCTGGGGATTTACTTCTACGGCCTCGGTCAAGGTCTTAACCTGCGCTCCCGTCAGCCCGGAAAATTTCTCCGGCGTATTTACCACTAGTTCACTCTTCTCGTGAATCAGATCGCCCACATAATAGGGAAGCCCACATCCGGCATAGGAAATATCTTTCCCTTTAGTCAGAATGGTCACTTCACAGCTTCTGTTCTCCCGTTTCAGCTTAGCTGCCACCTTCGTACCGGCAGCTACACCGCCCAATACCAATACCTTCATTCCTTTTCTCCTTCGCTTTTTCCTTTACAGAACATTTCGTAAGCAACAATATTTCCAGTTTTTTCACTTCTCTTCCATTATAGCACTTGTTCTTCTATAAGAAAAATGATATTTTATAATCAAAAATATAGAAAATACCTATAAAGAAAGGAATTGCACATGACTATACGGCATCTTCGCATCTTTGTACACGTAGCTGAGACCGGCAGCATGTCCACTGCCGCCAAACAATGTTATTTGTCCCAGCCCACTGTCAGCCAGGCAATCCGTGAGCTGGAGGAACATTACGACATCAAGCTTTTCGACCGTCTCTCAAAGAAATTATATATAACAGAAGCCGGGCGGCAGCTCCTTACCTACGCCAAAAAGGCGCTGAGCCAGTTTGACATTCTGGAAACAAACATGGAAGAATTTCACGCCCATGACCACATCCGAATCGGCGCCACCATCACCGTGGGAGCCTGCCTGCTTTCCTCAATTCTGAACGATCTAATCGCTCTGCAGCCAACTCTGCGCACATACGCCTGCGTGGCAAATACAAGCCTTATAGAGCGCAAGCTGCTGGATTCAGAACTGGATGTGGCTCTTGTAGAGGGAATCATCACAAGCCCCGATCTCAAAGCCTTTCCCGTAGCAGAGGATTTCCTCGTCCTTGCCATGGCTACGGATCATCCTCTGGCCTCAAAAAAAGAAGTACAGATCCAGGAGCTGGAGCAGTACGACATGGTCATCCGCGAAAAAGGCAGCGGAACAAGAAAGCTCTTCGAGGATTACCTGAACCGCCACCAGATTTCCTGCCGGATCGCCTGGGAGGCCACCTGTCTGGACGCCATTAAAAGCGCCATCCTCCTGAACGGATGCATTTCCCCTATTTCCATACGTTTGGTGGAGCAGGAGGTAAAAAGCGGCAAAATCCACGTAATCCGCAACCTGCGGCCTGACTGGGACCGCAGGTTCTATCTGGTGTACCATAAGGACAAATATTTTTCTGAACCCATGCATCTTCTCACCGACATCATGCACAAATACCAGAGACCGGAATTCCTGGACTCCCTGGACACCGGAACGATTCTGGACTGAAAAGACTTACAGGATAGACAGAACAAAAGTATGGATCGCCGCGCGAAGCGCTTTTTATGATATAGGAAAGCGAAAACTTTCCTATATCATAAAAAAACACCGGTTTTGCACCGGTGTTTTCTTATGAAGCATCGGGGATTCGAACCCCGGACAACTTGATTAAAAGTCAAGTGCTCTACCGACTGAGCTAATGCTCCCCACGGCGGGATACCGCCAAGCTGGGCTAGCTGGATTCGAACCAGCGAATGCAGGAGTCAAAGTCCTGTGCCTTACCGCTTGGCGATAGCCCAATAAATACAAATTGCGGGGTATACGTCCCGAACAGCCAACACCATCCGGCACATCCCTCCGCACAAGAAAGGGTGGATAAAGGGATTCGAACCCTTGGCCTCCAGAGCCACAATCTGGCGCGCTAACCAGCTGCGCTATACCCACCATATTCATGAAGTTCTACTTTTCTTTTAAAAGAAAAGCGAGCCTGAAGGGATTCGAACCCCCGACCCACGGCTTAGAAGGCCGTTGCTCTATCCAGCTGAGCTACAGACTCAAAAAGCGGGTGATGGGAATCGAACCCACGTATCTAGCTTGGAAGGCTAGTGTTCTACCATTGAACTACACCCGCATCTCACATATAAACCTGGCAAAAACTCGGGGTGACAGGATTCGAACCTGCGACCTCCTGGTCCCAAACCAGGCGCTCTAGCCAAGCTGAGCCACACCCCGTTTCAGGTATCTTCAAGCTCTTTCGCTTGACGCAAGATAGATTATAGTATACTCTCCAATAAATGTCAACAACTTTTTTCAACTTTTTTCAAAAAAATTTTTACTGCCTTGAAACCCGCTTTTTTGGGGGATTCGGCAGCGCAGTACTGCCGGATCCCCTCAACCGCTCCACTCTGCGGCTTACTAAAAGCGAAGGCTTAGACAGCTCAGCCCGCCGTCGATTTTGCGGTATTCGGACGTATCCACCAGCAGCACCTCATAGCCTGCTCCTTTGACAATCTCAGCGACCTTAGGGAAGTTGGCTGGAACTATTACTTTTCCATTCATCCAAATACAGTTGGCCGCATACGCTTCCTCCTCCGGGATCACGTATTTGTTGTATTTCTGGAATTCAGGCTTCTCAACGAATTCCCCGGATACCAGCATATTATTGTTCTCAATATAATTTACTCCCGTCTTAAGGTGCAGCACCTTCTCCAGCTTCACCTCTGAACCAGTAAGCCCATATTTCTCAAGAATGGCAATGAACTGACGGATTCCCTCTTCATTGGTTCTGGCGGAACGTCCCACATAAAAATGGTCTCCTACCATCATTACATCGCCGCCCTCAAGGGTTCCAGGAGCCTTAATGTATTCAATACAGTCCTCACTGTAAAACTGCTTAATTACGGGAATCATGGCTTCCACCTCTTTATTTCTCGAAGCCGCCCCCGGATTCGTTATAATGGCACATTTTCTGGTGAGAACCGCCGTATCTTCCACGAAACAGGAATCCGGGAAGTTTTCGTCCGCCTCCAGAACCGTCACATTCACCCCGCAGCTCTTCAGAGCCTCAATATAAGCGTCGTGCTGCTTGAGAGCCAGCTCATAATCCGGCTTTCCAAGCTCAGGTGCGGAAGTAATCCCTTCCGTAATTTTCTTGCATGGTCTTTTTACAATTACGTTCTTAAACATCTTTTTCTCCTCGTCTATAAAACTTTTGATAAAAACTCTCTCAGCCTGGGATTCTGAGGATTTTCAAAAAACTCTTTGGGAGTGTTTTCCTCTTTGATAATTCCCTCATCCACAAAAACTACCTTCGTGCCCACTTCTTTGGCAAAACCCATCTCATGGGTCACAATCACCATGGTCATTCCCTCATTGGCAAGCTCACGGATCAGATCCAGCACCTCTCCCACCATTTCAGGATCAAGGGCTGAGGTAGGCTCGTCAAAGAGCATCACTTCTGGATTCATGGCTAGGGATCGCACAATCGCAATACGCTGTTTCTGGCCTCCCGAAAGGCGGTTGGGATATTCATTGGCCTTATCTTCCAGCCCGATCCTTTTAAGAAGGCGCATAGCATTTTCCATGGCCTCTCCCTTGCTCTGAAGCTTCAGATGGGTAGGGGCAAAGGTAATGTTGTCGAGAACCGTCATATGGGGGAACAAGTTAAAATGCTGGAAAACCATTCCCATCTTCTGACGCATTTTATTAATATCGTTTTTGGGATCCGTAATATTTATACCGTCAAACCAGATCTCTCCTTCTGTAGGTTCCTCCAGGAGATTCAGGCAGCGCAGAAAAGTACTTTTCCCCGAACCGCTGGGGCCGATAATTACAATCTTTTCTCCTTTTTCTACCTTATAGTCGATCCCGTTGAGAACCTGCAGACCTTCAAATTCTTTCTTCAGATTTTTAACCTCGATCACCCTGCTTCAGCCTCCTTTCCAGAATGCTTACTCCCCATGACAAAATCATGACACAGATGAAGTAAACGGCAGCAATAAACAGAAGCGGCATCATTGCGGACATGGTACGGCTTCTGACGAGGTCTGAAGCCCTGGTCAGGTCTACCACCGCAATGTAGCCCACCACTGAGGTCTCCTTCAGCACCGCAATTCCCTCATTGCAGAGAGCCGGCAAAGCTGACTTAAATGCCTGCGGAAGGATGATATAGACTATGGTTGTCACCGTCCCCACACCCAGGGAACGGCCTGCTTCCATCTGTCCTGCATCCACAGAGTTTATCCCGCCCCGGACCACCTCAGATACGTACGCCGCTGAATTCAGGCCCATAGCGATACAGCAGACAATGACCTTATTGGGGAATCCTGCCATTATGACAAAGGCCATGATCAAAAGCTGCACCACCAGAGGCACTCCACGCATAACGGCAATGTACAGCGCCAAAATCTTGTCTACGATCCAGTATACCTTATATAAAAGCTTTCCGTACCAGGTAATGGCCTTTTTCTTGCGCATCTGGGTAAAGCCATACCGGATCATTGCAATCAGAATTCCAAAAACCAGACCCACCACAAGGGAGATCAGTGTAATCAGGATCGTATTTTGGAACCCCGTTACAAAAACCTTGTACCGGTCATCCCGTATAAAGGTTCTTTCAAAATCTTCTCTCAGGACTTGCATCCACTCCATGATGTTCTTCCTTTCCTTACACAAAACAGCGGCACACAAAAACTGTGCCGCCGCTTTCTCTCTATTCTGCTGTCACCTGAAACCTGTAAAAACCAGAAATCATCTTATTCAGCCGCTGCTTCCGTCTCTTCGGCAACTGCTTCCGTTTCCTCTGCTGCCGCTTCCGTCTCATCTGCCGCAGCTTCTGTTTCCTCTGCTGCCGCTTCCGTCTCTTCGGCTGCTGCTTCTGTTTCCTCCGCTACAGCTTCCGTCTCATCTGCCGCAGCTTCGTCAGCGTTGTCCTCTTCCGCAAGGGAAGCTCTCTCTGTGTAGTCTAAGATATACTGATCAATGGTTCCGTCTTCTTTCAGGGGCTGAACGATCTCATTGATGGCCTCGATCAGCTCAGTTTCTCCTTTATTAGCCGCAATGGCATACTGCTCATTCGTAGAGCTTCCATCCTCATATACAGCCTCAAAGCACTTCAGGCCCTCATTTACTTCACAGAGGTTCTCTGCCAGAAGCTTATCGCAGACAATCGCCTGTACGTCACCAGCATTCAGTCCCAGAGCGGCTACTGTCAGATCCTTGTACTGCTGCACGGAAGCGCCTGTACCGGCCAGGACACCCATATTCACTTCATCAGAAGCCAGGAAATCTCCTGTGGTTCCCAGGTGAACACCAATAATATAGCCCGCCAGATCCTCAATCGTCTCTACACTGTCGTCGTCCTCTTTCACTACAATATACTGATAGGTATCTGTATACGGCTCTGAGAACTCCATCACTTCCTGACGATCCTCGGTCACTGTGATAGCAGCAATGGCGATATCTGCCTCCTGATTTTCCAGATACATGGAAAGAGAATCAAAGGCAACGTTGATCACCTCAAGCTCTACGCCAAGTCCGTCCGCAATATCCTGTGCAATGGCAACATCCACGCCTACTACATCCTCTCCCTCCATAAACTCAAAGGGCGGCCAAGCAGCATCCGTGGCCATTACCAGCTTACCGCTTTCCTGGATTCTTTCCAGAGCGTTCTGCTCTTCCGCCGCAGATGTAAATCCTGACGCCAGACAAAAGACCATAGAAAGGGTTAAACAACCAGAAATTATCTTTTTCATAATGTACCTCTCCTTTGCAAGCTATGAATATTTATGCACCTAATTCTAGTCCAATCTCAGGAGAAAATCAACCTTTTTTAAAAATTATTCAAAAAAAACTATTTTGTATTCAGGCTGAAGCTCAAGGCCGGTAAACATAGTCCTCTTTTCTGGGCTTCGGCGCCGGAAGTTCACAGTCTCTGTAACCCAAGATGCAGTTTCCTATTCCTGCGTAGTCACCCTCAATTCCCCATTTTTTCAGCAGAGCTTTTCCTTCCTCTGTGTCAAAGACCTCCCTGGCACGGTTAATCCAGCAGGAATCCACCCCAAGGGAAAAAGCCGCATTCATAAGATTTCCCATAACCAGGCTTCCGTCCTCAATATACGTGGGACGGTTTCTGTCCGCCAGGACAATCACCACAGTGGGCGCCCCGTAGAAGGGATCGGAATCCACCCCCATGACCGCCGCATTCATTTTAGACAGAGTCTGAATCGTCTTTGGATCCTGCACCACCACCATTATGGGCGACTGCAGTCCCAGGGCTGTAGGCGCATACATTCCTGCCTCCAGGATCTGCTCCAATTCCTGATCCGTAATCTGCTGGTTCTTATACTTACGGATGCTTCTTCTCTCCTTCAAGCACTTCAATACTTCATTCATAGCAATTTCCTCCCTTATAATATAAAATTTTTATTATTTCTCAGTATATGTGAAAGGTGTGTACCGCCCAGCGGATGAGCCGGTAGGAGGCAGGCTCCAGCTCCCTGGACGCCTCCGCCAGCATCCGGCGGATAGGGATGGCTTGGGGACAATGTTTCTCGCACCGCCCGCAGCGAATGCACTGGGAAGCGCTGGTAGGTTCCCTGCGCATGGCCGTGGCTCTGAGATATTCCTTTTTTCCTGAACTTCTCTTCTCCGCATACAGCATATTATAGCAGTGGAAAGCTGTGGGGATATCCACTCCGCTGGGACATGGCATACAGTATCCGCAGCCCGTGCAGCCTACCTTCATCTTTTCCCGGATTCTCTCTCTGACTCTCTCCACAAGCCGAAAATCCTCTTCCGCAAAACAGCCGCTTCGGGCCTGACTGGCCGTCTCTATATTCTCCTTTACCATCTCAAGGGAATTCATCCCCGAAAGGACACAGGTGACCTGGGGCTGATCCCAGAGCCAGCTCAGAGCCAGCCGGGCCGGTGAACCAAATTTTTTATTATTTTGAATTTCCCGCAGGGCCTCAGAGGGAAGCCCGTTTACCAGCCTGCCTCCCCGCAGAGGTTCCATAATAATAACCGGAATCCCCTTCTCTCCTGCATATTCCAGCCCTCTGCGCCCGGCCTGAGAGGTTTCATCCAGGTAATTATACTGAATCTGGCAGAAATCCCAGTCGTACGCATCCAGCAGTTCTATAAAATGCTCTGTGTTTCCGTGGAAGGAAAAGCCGATCTGCCGGATCTGCCCTTTCTCCTTCTTCTCCTGAATCCACTCCAAAATCCCCAGTTTTTTCAGCCTTTCCCATGTTTTGACATCATTGAGCATGTGCATAAGATAATAATCAATGTAATCTGTCTTAAGCCTCGAAAGCTGCTCCTGAAACTTTTTCTCGATGCCTGCATGGGACTTGATCAGATAGTGGGGAAGCTTGGTGGCCAGATAAATTTTCTCCCGGCAGTGATTTCTGCTGAGGATTTCTCCCACCTCCGCCTCGTTTCCCGGATACACATAGGCAGTGTCCAAATAATTCACTCCATGTTCTATAGCATACATCAATTCCTTTTCCGCCTTAGAAAGATCCGTGGAGGAACCGTTTTTCGTAAACCTCATACAGCCGTAACCCAGAATTGAAATCTCTCTTCCCTGCCTGTCTTTTCTGTAAATCATTTTCCGCTCCCTGATTCTTTTTCTGCCCGCCTGGCTGTCTCAGCCCATCCAGATCCTTTCTCTGTTAATCTGAGAGAGATCCTTGGCGCCGCACATGGCCATGGCGTCTGCAAACTCACTGCCAATTTTTTCTATATAAGCTTTTACGCCTTCCTCACCGCCTCCGTAAACCGCAGGTACGAAGGGGCGGCAGATCAAAACCGCATCCGCTCCCAGGGCAAGGGCCTTAAAGACATCGGCTCCGCTTCGAATTCCTCCGTCAACCAGGATCTTAACCCCGCTCCCCGAAAGTTCCCGGACAATCTCCGGCAGGACCTCCGCAGTGGCCGGACACTGATCCAGCACGCGCCCTCCATGGTTGCTCACTACCACGGCGGCCGCTCCCGCCTGGGCTGCCTTGGCCGCTCCTTTGGCCGTCATGATTCCTTTGACAATAAAGGGAACACCGGCATATCCGGCAATCTTTTTTAATTCTTCCACAGTCTTGCTTCCTGCAGGCGGCGTCATGTTTTTCAGAAAGGGAAGCCCCGCCGCATCAATATCCATAGCCACAGCAAAAGCCCCGCTCTCCCGGCACAGCTTCAGCTTGTCTTTTATGGTATCCTCATTCCATGGCTTTACCGTAGGCACTCCCGCCCCGCCCGCTTCTTTTATTGCCGCCGCAGCTCCCTGCATGACCTGGGGATCTGTGCCGTCTCCGGTAAAAGCAGCGATCCCGCTCTCCATACATGCCTTTACCAGCACACGGTTGTAGCTAAGGTCGTTATATTTCTCCCCATAGTGAAGGTTTACCGCTCCTACAGGCCCCGCAAAAAAGGGATACCTGAATTGTCTTCCGAATAATTCCAGGCTCGTATCTGCCGGCCCGTTCTCACAGATCGTATCCATATTCAAGCGAATCTCCTGCCATTTCTCATAATTGCGGATGGCAGTGTCCCCGGCCCCTTTTGCCCCAGGCCCCGGAATCTGATTTTTGCAGGCCTTTCCGTTGCAGACCGGACATGCTTTACAGTATTTTCCTATACACTCCCTGGCCTGGGCCAGCGCTTCCTGGTAATTCATACTTCTTCCTCCGTTTTCATTCAATTCTCCAATGCCGGATCCAAAAATCTGAATCCATTCTCGGCATCTTTTTCTTAGTATAGCACAAAAAGAAAGGTTATTGCAATTTGTGTTGCTGGACTCTTATTTTTTTGATATACTGAAGGAGAATTGTTTTGATGTTTTTTGAAATTCAATCCTTCTTTACAAAGAGGTGACGTGAAAAAATGAAAGACTTTTCAGATTATTTAAAAAGAAGAAAGTTATATTTTGAAGAAGCCGCTCAGGCTATTGCGGAAGACAATCTCCGCACACTTTTCTGGTCAGGCTGGGCATTGGTGTCCCTTTTGCTTCTTTTTCTCATATTAACACCCTTTGTCATCGACTCCTGGGCTCCTTCTATTTTTCATATAAGTTTTCTGCCCGCTTCCCTTATGCTCCTGCTTGTTCAGGCATTCTTCTACAAAAAAGGAAGCAAAAGCATCCGAACTTCCACCGCTCTCTGCATTTTATTCCAGACGGTCGTCTATTTCTTTGTGATTTTGATTGACACGGCTGCCGCTAAAGATGTTCCTGC
>DVGR01000110.1 GCA_018712605.1 Candidatus Choladousia intestinigallinarum | reverse complement strand
TACTATGCAGAAGCTAATGACCGAGAAATCCACTCAGGCTATTTCTGTCAGTGATATTGCCAAAGAGGCGGGCATCGGCAAAGGGAGCATTTATTATTATTTTAAATCCAAGGAGGAAATTCTGGAGGCTGTCATAGAAAGAACTTACTCTAAAGCCATTGAAGAGAGCGAAAAAATCCTGCAGGCTTCCCATCTGGATGCGCTTACAAAAATGGAGATCATCTTCCGCACCTGCCGGGAATCTTCCAGCGAGCTTCTTCGCCAGGAATCTTCTACCTTCCTGGAGATGCAGCAGAGCGCCCTGATTCACCAGCAATATATCCGCATTATAGTAAAGAAGCTTCGCCCTATTTTGGCGGACATTATACGCCAAGGGAAAGAGTCGGGCGCCATACACTGTGAGTCTCCCGATGAGGTGGCCGAGATTGCTCTCCTTATCCTGACCATTAAATTTGACAACCAGCTTTCCCTCCAATCCCCGGAACAAAACCGAAAAACCCTCAAGGTTTTTATCTACATGCTGGAAACCAGCTTCCATATCGAACAGGGCCGTCTCGACTATATGCTAACCTCCGTCCTGTAGTCATACGACAGCAGGTATTTTTAGAGATTTTTTAAAGATTTCCCTGATATAATAATAGGATAGAATTTTTTTATAATTAAACTGTCCAAGGAGGGGTACTGTGAAACTTTTGCTGATCGAAGACGACCTGGCCCTCTGCCGGTCTTTAAAGCCGCAGCTTGAAAGGGAAGGCTTTACGGTAGATCTGTGCCACGATGGAGAAGAGGGCCTTTTCTATATTAGAGAGCAGGCTCACGACCTGGTGCTTTTGGACCGTATGCTGCCCGGCATGGACGGCCTCAGCCTTTTAAAACAGATCCGGAAGGAAAATCTTCAGGTTCCCGTTATTTTCCTTACTGCCCTGGGAGGTTTGGATGACCGGATCACCGGACTTGACTGCGGAGCAGACGACTATATCATGAAGCCCTTTGCTTTCGGTGAGCTTATGGCCAGGATCCGCTGCATTTTCCGCCGTCCCCCCGGCCTCACAGACATGTCTTCCCTCTCCTACGGGGATCTCACCCTGCAGACAGGACAAAGCCTCCTTAGCTGCGGCCAGAAATCCTGTTCCCTCTCACCCAGAGAAGGAGAGCTTCTGGGGATCTTTCTTCGCAATCCCGAGCAGATTCTTCCCCGTTCCACTCTGCTTGCCAGAGTCTGGGGCCCTGACGCCGAGGTGGAGGACGGAAACCTGGACAACTACATCCACTTTCTCCGTCGGCGCCTTAAATCCCTTCGCAGCAGTCTGGAGCTGAAGACCGTTCGGGGAGTGGGATACCGCCTCACCCTGCAGAATCCTTCTGATTGAAAGGAGCGCTTATGTTTCACCGCCTGCATCGGC
Source organism: Candidatus Choladousia intestinigallinarum (assembly GCA_018712605.1). Lineage (GTDB taxonomy): Bacteria > Bacillota > Clostridia > Lachnospirales > Lachnospiraceae > Choladousia > Choladousia intestinigallinarum. Next base: position 2,360 of record DVGR01000110.1, on the reverse strand, counting down.
AGCTCACATTTTTCTGTGCCTGCGTTACAAGCCTGATTTTTCTTCTTCTGGGTATCGCCTGCCTTATAGTGACAGAATCCGGATTCCGCAGCCAGGAAGAGGCTGCCTTCCAGAAAGACCTAAATACTCTTTATCAAAATCTTTCTTCCCAAAATACCCTCTCCCACCAGTGGATCCGCCAATCCGCCCATACTTACCAGTCCGTAATCCGCATTCTGGACAACGGACATCCTCTTTTTTATGGAGAACTGGATGAGGAAGAAAGTACCGCCCGCCTTTTGGACGAAGCCCAGGAGACCGCCGCTTCCCAGTTCGGACTGAATTTAGACATGCCATCCTCCCGGGTCATAACCCGCCACGAAGAATTTACTTTAAAAGGAGAGGATGGTATTTCCTACAGCGCATCCGCTGCCCTGATTCCACGCCAGAAAGGAAGCCTGGGTGTCCTTGTGCTTCATTCCCTGGAGCCTCTGTCTTCCCGCCTCCGCAGTCTCCGTCTGATCTTCGCCGGAGCTGGAGTGGCCGCTGTCCTTCTTCTAACTGCTTTTTCCTGGCATTTTACAAAAAAGGTATTGGCCCCTGTGGAAGAAAACCGGAAGCGTCAGATTCAGTTTGTGGCCGCTGCCTCCCATGAGCTGCGCTCGCCCCTGACTGTTATCCTGACCACGCTTTCCGCCGTGCGAAGCGGAATTCTTCCCAAAGACGACGCTTTTCTTGATACTCTGGAAAGCGAAGGTACCAGAATGTCCCGGCTGATCACGGATATGCTTCAGCTTGCCAATGCGGACAGCCATAGCTGGAGTATGTTTCCCGTCCCCACAGAATTGGACACTCTCCTTTTGCAGACCTGGGAATCCAATGAATCCCTGGCATCCCGTAAAAACCTGGGCTGGGAGATCCATCTGCCCGATAAGGAAGTTCCAGCCTGCTGCTGTGACCCGGAACGGATCCGACAGGTTCTCTCTATTCTTATAGATAACGCCTTCTCCTATACCCCTTCCGGCGGACGCATCCTGCTGGGACTGGAGGTCATGGGAAATCAACTGTGTCTCTCTGTCTCCGACACCGGCCCCGGCATCCCTGACAGCGAGAAAAGCGCCGTGTTTGAACGCTTTTACCGTGCGGATCCTTCCCGCAAAAATAAATCCCATTTCGGGCTGGGACTTTCCATCGCCAAGGAGATCGTTTCTCTGCACAAGGGTCAGCTTCTTGTAACAGACACGCCGGGAGGGGGCGCCACCTTCCAGGTGCTTCTGCCCTGTTCATAGCTTACGTTCTTTTCAATCTGCGCATATTTTTAGATCAGCTCCGGATTTTTCCTAATATTCTTTCAGGAATGTGAAAAATCCAGAGCTTCCTTTTTGCATTGTATATTCTGTCATATCTCCGCATAAGTGGTAAAATCTTCATCTATGCAGTCTATAATTTTACCAGCCTGTCATTATTAAAATAATAGATATCTTCTCTCTTATATCCATATTTGGAATCAGGAATGCTGATATGCGGTTCAAAAGTAAACATTTCCACATCTGACAATTTTTTATGGTTTCCTTTTTCGATATATATTCGGTCAATTTTATTTTTCACAATGGAATGCCCGAGGTTTCCAAGAAAATCCAAGTTAAGAAATCCTTTTTTCACAATCAAATCATTCATGTAATAGTACAATTCTTCAAATGTCATATCCGTTGTTGCCACATCAACTAAAGTTTTATGCAGGTATTTCTCCATTTGCAAGCCGTTTCGCCACTCATCATTTTTGATTTTATCGGTTTCACTACATAATACACCATTTTCAAATACAAGCGTTCTTGCATAATCTCCCCAAATGTTATTCTTTTGAGGACTTAAATCAATCGTAATAATATCATTCTCCTGTATGGTTCTATCTGCTACTTTGTAATCTTTACCTGATACGGAAACAGTAGTTTCATCACCTGCAAAAACTAATGCCCCAACATTCCAATACCAAAATGAATCTGCTCCGTTTTTCAGCAAATAATCTTCACACAAGTCTTTGATGTCCCGCAGGCTCATTCCGACTTTAATCATGTCGGCAGCATATTTTATCGTTGCCCGATTTAAGTTTTGAATTATTAAATACAAATCAAGAGTTCCTTTTTCTACACTATTTTCATTGAATAAATAATGTTTTGTCGTCACTGTTATATCCTGTCTTTCTGTAGAAATTTTATTAAAGTATAATACTAAGCATTAAATACTCTTTCTTATCTGCAACAGAAAAAGTGATTTTCACTTATTGAAAATGGCCCAAAATCTTACACAAATTCAATTTTTCACCACACAAAATAAAGCTATTTTTGAGCTACATAAAGGAATCTATGTATTCTGCCCTCTAT
>DVGR01000109.1 GCA_018712605.1 Candidatus Choladousia intestinigallinarum | reverse complement strand
AAGAAATAAAGCTTACAAGAGCCATATCTTAACAAAGAAATCTCAGAAGAGAAAAAGAAATCTCAGAAAAGCAACTATCACAGATGCAACAAATGTAAAGAGCATGAAGAAAATCCTGCCTTACATGTAATCTGGACAGTCGGCAAAGTTTCATTGAAAAAAGATTATCTTTAATATAGGAGGAAATTAAGAATGGCAAGAATTAAAGGCGGATTAAACGCTAAGAAGAAACATAACAGAGTATTAAAAATGGCTAAGGGCTACAGAGGAGCCCGTTCCAAACAGTATAGAGTAGCAAAACAGTCTGTAATGAGAGCTCTGGCAAGCTCCTATGCAGGAAGAAAACAGAGAAAACGTCAGTTCAGACAGCTTTGGATCGCTCGTATCAATGCTGCTGCAAGAATGAACGGTTTATCCTACAGCAAATTCATGCACGGCTTAAAGCTGGCGAACGTTGACCTGAACAGAAAAGTTCTGGCTGACATGGCTATCAACGATGCAGAGGGATTCGCAACTCTGGCAGAACTGGCAAAGAGCAAATTAGCTTAATAGATTTTTCAAGGGGTTGTTGCATTAGTCATATTCTCGATTTCGACTAATGCGATAGCCCCTTTTCGTATTTGACAAATTAGGGCATTTTGACTATAATATACTTAACAAGGGAGCCGGAAGGTGACTGCACTTCACCCGACCCGGCGTAATTTAAGATTTAGCTATAAGAGATAGCCGTTCCTAAACTTTGACGAGAGCAGGACGGCTATTTCTTATGGGTATAATTAAGAATGGCGATAATCAATAAAGCAGCGTTTACGATTAGACTCAATTCTTCATATGTACTCATAATAATCACCACCCTCCGTAAGGTCTCGGATTGGGTGAGAGCACGTCCCCCAGCTCCCTGGGTAAATATACGATCTTATCTTGAATACAGTATAAATATCTTTTTCCAGCAAGTCAATAACACCATCTAGGAAGAATATCTATTCCCATCTATCCTAAATTTCATAAAAACTTAAAATCCCGTGTAAAAACCGCAGATGTCCGCATACTAATTTTGGCAGCTATACAGTTCAGATTTCATAAAGTTAATCTTGCGAAATTAACTCCAGTATGTTATGCTATTCGGGCATGTCAATTTATTAACAAACCTTTGATGGAGGAAAACAAAATATGCACAGAAATGAGACAAAAGGATTTCCGGGGGGAATTCATCCCACAGACGGTTACGATAAGTCTCTGACTATGGACATTCCGGTGCGGGAATACTGGCCGGAAACAGTGACGATTCTGGCAGAACAGTCTTTTCGCGCCCTCTGCGGCCTGAAGGTCAGGCCTTTGGACCATGTGCAGGAAGGAGAGCGGATCGGGGATCCTGATGCCTTTATGGCGGCCCCTCTTCATGCCAGCGTTACCGGAGAAGTGATAGAGATCAAAGAGGCAGAGAATCAGGGAAGGACCGTGACAGCCTGTGTGATCCGGCGGCTGGAAGATCCAAAGAGAGAGACCATGTCTTATGAAAAAGAGGGAGTTTCTCTGTCTGAGATTGATTCGGAGAAGATTCTGGAAGGGATTCTGGAAGGCGGCCTTACCGGTATGGGAGGCGCAGGTTTTCCTGCATTCCGAAAATATGAAACCGATAAGCAGATAGATACTTTGCTGGTCAACGGTGCGGAATGCGAGCCTTTTTTGACCTGTGATTATCGTCTGATGCTGGAGCAGGGACCTGCCCTGCTTAATGGCGTCCGGCTTCTTTTGAAAGCTTCCGGTGCTGGCAAGGCTTATGTATGTATTGAAGACAATAAGCCGGAGGCCATTGAGAATCTTCGGAAGATTTTGGAAATGATGAGAGAGCAGGGGATTTTAGACCAGGGAGAAGAACTGGAAATAAAAGCGCTTCCTACAAAGTATCCTCAGGGCGGTGAGCGCCAGCTGATACAGAGTGTTTTAGGGAGAGAAGTTCCCATGGGAGGGCTGCCTGCCGATGCAGGAGTGATTGTTTCCAATGTAGGAACTGCCAAAGCCGCAGCAGATATGGTTCTGGGGAACAGACCCCTGACGTCCAGGATCGTTACGGTAACAGGCTGTGTGAAAAATCCGGGGAATTTCCTGGTTCCTATAGGCACTTCCGCCAAAGAACTGGTGGAACTATGCGGAGGAGTCACCACAGAAAAGAATCGGATCATTGGGGGAGGGCCTATGACAGGCCCCTGTGTGGCTTCCGACTGGAAGGGGGAAGAAGAGCTGTTTTACATTACCAAGAGCACTTCCGGAATACTGGTCCTTCCGGACAGCCATTACGAAGAGCAGCCCTGTATCCGCTGCGAGGCCTGCAAAAATGTCTGCCCTGCAGGGCTTACTCCCTACCAGATCGATTTTGCCTTTTTAAAGGAGGACTATGATCTGTGCCAGAAGCTCTATGCCAGCGAATGTATCGCCTGCGGCTGCTGCTCCTACATCTGTCCGGCCAAAAGAGAACTGACACTCCGGAACAGACTGGCGCGAGATTTAGT
>DVGR01000108.1 GCA_018712605.1 Candidatus Choladousia intestinigallinarum | reverse complement strand
AGGTGAACCTGGACGCTTTTTCAAAACGTGTCAATGAGACCTTCCGTAAAAATGGGGGGACGGAACAGATCTACTATTCCATGAACCGGGATATTGAGAAGATGCTTTCGGTAACGGCAGAGCTTTATGACGCCAGGAGGGAAAGCAGGCGTCCTGCAGGCTGCATGGGGAAGGGAATGCGCAGCATTTACATGCTTTCTCTGTTGGAGACGTACGAGGCGGAAGAAGAATACCATTCAGATCTCATCCTGGTGGAGGAACCGGAGATTTTTCTGCATCCCAAAATGCAGAGAGTGTCGGGGGAGATTCTGTACCGGCTTTCCAAAAGAAACCAGGTGATGTTTTCTACTCATTCGCCTAATCTGCTGGCTAATTTCAGCAGCAGACAGATCCGCCAGGTCGTTACGGGAGAGGATGGATATTCCCAGGTGTGCCAGAAGACGGACATCAGCGCTGTGCTGGATGACCTGGGCTATTCCGCAAACGATCTGATGAATGTAAACTTTGTGTTTATTGTGGAAGGAAAGCAGGATAAGACCAGGCTGCCGCTGCTTTTACGGAAATATTATTCTGAGGTTTATGACCAGGATGGAAAGCTTCTTCGTATAGCGATTATAACGACCAATAGCTGTACGAATATTAAGACGTATGCGAATCTGAAATACATGAACCAGGTCTACCTGAAAGAGAATTTTCTGATGATCCGGGATGGGGATGGAGAGGACAGTGAAAAGCTGCGGCGCCAGCTTTGCCGTTATTATGAGGAAAGGAATGAGGCGGACATTGACCGGCTTCCAAGGGTAACGGAGAAAAATGTGCTGATTCTCAAATATTACTCATTCGAAAACTATTTCCTTAATCCCAGGATTATGGCCGAGCTGGGAGTGGTGGAAAGCGAAGAAAAGTTTTACGAGATTTTTTTGGAAAAATGGAAGGAATATCTCCACAAAATTCGCAGCGGCCAAAAGCTTCTGGAGAAGCTGGGAAGGGATCTGGAAACGGTGCAGGATGTAAAGGACGCTATGGAGCCTATCAAGATTTATCTGCGGGGCCATAATCTTTTTGATATCTTTTACGGCAGGTACAAAGAACAGGAATCTAAGCTGCTGAAGCGCTACATAGAACTGGCCCCCAGGGAGGATTTCAAGGATATTCTTGACGCAGTTGAAAACTTTATCTATTTTGAAAGCCGGCGGAAGCTGTGAGGGAAAGGTCAGCTTCGCCGGATGAGAAAATGCCGCTCACGTAATTTTTACGCTTTTTTTGCTTTCTCCATCTCTATATAGTTGGAAGGAGAGATGCCTTTGAGCTTGTGAAAAATCTTGCTGAAGTAAAAGGAATCGTTATAGCCTACGGCATGGGCCAGATCCGTAATGGAAAGGATGTCAGAGGTTTCGATGAGCCTTACGGCCTCGGAGATCCGTTTCCGGGTGATGTATTCTGTTATGGTTATATCCAATTCCTGGCGGAAAATCTTACTCAGATAATTGGGGGACACGGAAATTTCCCGGGCGATTTTGCCAGAGGAAAGAGTAGGGTCATCATAATGTGCGTCAGCGTATTCGATGATTTCCCGAACCAGAGGATTCATCCTCGGCTTTTTTATGTACTGCAGGATAAAAGAGGAACAGGCATCCGTAAGCTCACTTTTGATTTCTGCCGCTGTCTCGTAATCATCCAGGTAGGTGGCCAGCCTGAACTGATTTTTCTGGGAGTCGGTCATAGTGATTCCCTGGGAGGATGAATAATTCAGAATAGTATTTATTATACCGGCGCACAGAAGTATAAAATTGTTTTTATTCAAACGGATTTCAATGGCTTTTCCCAGAGTCTCGTCCACATACTCCAGAAAATCACGGCCCTGGGCTTTTAAAAGGAAGCTGTACAGCTTGGAGGAATTGATTTCCAGGGTTGTATTCTGTGCCAGGGGATTAGAAGCAGTAAAAAGGGCCGTGGTTGTCCCGTGAAACTTCTGGGCCAGGGCATCAGCGGCAATTTCGATACAGGCGGCCATCTGCCCAGGGGAAAGTGGGATGGCACACAGGCCGAAGGAGACGGAGAGCCCAAGCTGGGAATGCAGATATTTCTGCATGGCCGAAAGAGAATGCTCCATGGGAGAAAGAGGCCTTATAAAGCTCAGAAGAAGCCGGTTCTTCAGGCGGGTGCAGAGGATTTGGATTTCATGCTCCCTGGAAAAGCGGACAATGGCATCGGCAGCGCAGTTTATAAGAACGGACTGTGCGCTTGAGGAAGGATTTTCTCGTATCAGGTAGTCAATCTCGGCCAGAGCCAGGTAGACAGGCTCGGTGCTGCAGATCGGATTGATTTTTTCGTAGAGTGACTGCAGGGTTTCGTCCGTTCCAGGCAGATCCGGCTGGATCTTTGCATGCTGGAAAATATTTTTCTTGATGGAGATAGTCTGCTTTGCCTTTAAAAGAGCCTCGGTCATTTCCTGTTCTTCAAGAGGCTTTACCACGTAATTCAGCACACCCAGGCGGAGACAGGACTGAATATATTTAAAGTCGTCATAGCCGGTGAGAATGATAACCTCCGTGTTTATGTGCTGTTCTTTGAGCTGGCGGCAGACCTCAATACCATCGAGAATCGGCAGATTAATATCCAGAAGAACCAGATCTGGATGCAGGTTTTTGATCTGTGTCAGAGCTTCAGGGCCGTTTTCTGCTTCTCCGATAATTTCGTAACCCAGAGAGTTCCAGTCAACGGCATTTTGGATGCTGTAGCGGATTAAAAATTCATCATCGACAATTAATGTACGTATCATACAGGTCACCTCATTTGCGCAGTTGAATTGTGGCTTCCGTACTTGCTGTCACAGCAGGAATATGAATGCGGACGCAGGCGCCGCAGGGATTGTCCCTGTCGATAGACAGGCCGTAGGCGGGTCCAAAATAAAGCTGAATGCGTTCATTTACATTAAAAAGCCCGTAGCTTGAACTGGGAGAATTAAAAACAGTGTCGATCATATTTTGATCAAAGCCGGGGCCATTGTCTGTTACTCGGATCTCAATTCCATTCTCACAGAGGCGGCAGGAGACAGAGATGAATCCAGTCTTGTCCTGCCTGCGAATGCCATGATAAATAGAGTTTTCCACCAGCGGCTGAATGGTCAGCTTGGTTATTACGTAATGCTTCAGCTCTGACGGCAGGGCGATCTGGTAGTCAAACATAGTCCGGTATCGGAATTTCAGGATTTTCAGGTACGTTTCTACATTCTGGATTTCCTTTTCCAGGGGTATGACATTCTTGCCTCCGCTTAACGCAGTTTTATAAAAAATTTCCAGAGAGCGTGTCATAAGAACTGCATCATCGTATAGTTTTAAAGAAATCAGGGATGAGATGCTCTCCAGGGTATTGTAGAGAAAATGAGGATTGATCTGAGCCTGCAGAGCCAGGAGCTGATTTTCACGTCTGGCTAGTTTTTCCTTCGTAATCTGTGAGATCAGAGAGGAAATTTGTTCCAGCATATTTTTAAAACGATACGACAAGGTCCCTATTTCGTTATGCCCCAGATCGGGGATGGAGACATTCAGGTTTCCTTCGGCGGCCTGATCCATGCAGCTGCAGAGGGTTTTTATGGGCCTGCTGATGGTATTGGCCAGAGAAAAAGATACCGGGATTGTAATAAACAGTGCCAGGCAGGTGATGACCGCAATGGTCACAAGCTGCTGTGTGCTTTGCTCATAGAGAGCGCCGGTGGGAATCTTTGAGATTACATACCAGTCCAGGCCGGAAAATTTGCGGATGCATACCAAATATTCCTTTCCACCATCGGTGATAAACTGATTAAAGCTTTCAGAAGAGCTGCTTTTTTCCAGGAGCGGGTATAGCTCTGTGCCGGCAATGCTGGTACTGATCTTCTCCTTGCTGGGAGAAGAGGTGATGACGCCGCTGCTGTCTGTGATAAAGACTTCTGCGCCGTCTGAGGGGTACATGGCGGCAATAGAGCCTGAGATAGCAGATTCCAATATGTTTACTTCAAGAACAGCCACCAGATTTCCGGAAGCGGTTGAAATAATCGGTTTCAGAACGGCAATTACGTTTTCGGATCCGTTTTCGTCTTGTGAAACAGATGAGCGGGGCGGAAGATAAAGAGTCGTGCCCCAGTTGTTTTTCAGTGCAAGGACCTGTTCGTTGAAAAAGTCCATATCTGTAATTTTTGAATTTCCATTCTGCTTATTCAATGCGGAGGAAACGATTCGTCCGTCCAGGCCGTATATGGTTATAGATGATATAATTCCATAAGGTTCAATAATCGTATCGAGAAAGCTCTTAATCAGTGCTTTTTGCTCTACGGTATTATACTCATTATTTCGCTCAAGATAGTATTCCTGGATCCATTGGTTGGGGGCAATGACCCTGGAGAGGGAAGAGACGCTGGAAAAAATGTTTTCCGTATTATTTCCTGCCTGTTCCATAATCGTATCGTAATTTTCCAGTATTTCCTTCGTGCTGTTTTTGCGCAGAGTGTGGGAAGAAAAAATGGCCAGGAACAGAGAGACGGATATGAGGAGGACTGCGCTGGTAAAGAAAAATTTGTTTCTTATAGATAAGTTATAAAAAAATCTTTTGTTCATATCTGTCTCCTTCCTATGTGCGCCTCTGCAATCCCCCTGAGGCTCATCTGAGATGTAAAATTTTGGAAATCCTGAAGATTTTACATAATTCTTTGATAAAGCCCAATTTAATTATAGACGTAAAAAAGTTTTGTGCAATATTTTCACAACATTTGGAGTGAAAATTACAGGTCAGTGTAATTTCTTCCATTCACAATTAAGGTTCCCTCTGGCAGAATGATCTTACAAACAGAAACGGCAAAAATATAGAAAGGATGGAATGCTTATGAAAAAGAAACGATTACTGTCAGTACTGCTTGCTTCGGCTATGGTGTTAAGCCTTGGAACTCCAGGGGGGACGGCGGCGGCTCAGGAAGAGCATGAGCCGGTGACGATCCGGGTGCTTACCAGATGGACGGGTACGGATTCTATGACGCCGCTGTTTCAGGAAATTAAAGAAGGATTTATGGAAGAATATCCCTGGATCACCATCCAGGACGATTCCGTAAACGAAGAAAGCGCCTATCTGAATGTTTTGAACACGGCTATTGCTACGGGGGATATGCCGAATATCTTCTATGTGCCTACCGTTATGGGCTGTCTGGAATATGCCAAGTCGGGGCTGATTATGGATGTATCACAGTTGTTTGAGGATACAGAATGGCGTGAAGGGTTTAAGGAAGGCGTATTTGAACCCTTCGACTACAGCGCATATGGGGTAGAAGGGTATTATGCGGTTCCGTTTTCTATAGGAGTGGAAGGAATTTTCTATAACAAAGCTTTATTTGAACAGGCGGGCATTGAGAAGGTTCCTGAGACGATGGAAGAAATGTATGATGCCATTGAGAAACTGAAAGCCATTGATGTAGTACCCTTTGCGGTGGGTGCCGATGAAACCTGGAGAGCCGGCCACATCTTGAATTGGCTGACCTATAAGACAGCCGGTGTCCAGTATACCATTGATATAGGCGCCAGAAAAGCGAAATGGACGGATGAGCCCATGGTGCAGTCGCTGCAGAACTATATGGATTTAAAGGAAGCAGGGGCTTTTCCGGAAAATTATGAAGGGCTTACCTATGAAGAAGAGCAGAATATGTTCTTTGGAGGCCAGGCGGCCATGGATGTGAACGGCACATGGTTTATCGGAAACTGTACAGATTCGGCCATTGCCGAAGATATCGGTATTTTTGCGCCCCCATATTATGAAGAGAATGCAGAGCTGGCGGACAACGGGATCGCTTATCCACAGGCATTCTGCCTTGACGCTACCTGTGATGACAATGAAAAAGAGGCTGAGATTCTGTTTATTAAGTATATGACCAGCCAGATGATCGAAAGCCGCATGGCAAATGAGGTGCAGTTGATTCCGGCCAGGAAGGATGTGGATCTCTCGGGTTTGGATCCTGATTCCCTGGTATACAAGGCAATGGAGATTGCCGATGGACAGACGATCACATCTGGAGATACCACAGATTATGATACCCTGACTTCTATGGTTGATTTCGTCAGAAATACGCTGATCGGCATGTCCTTAGGTCAGATGAATCCTGAAGAGGCAGCAGCGGCTATCCAGGGTGAGATTGACGCAAACCAGTAAATCATGTAAAGGCAGTGAAGTACAGGAACCAGCAGTGCTCTCACTGCCTTTATCCGACTCTTATTCGTTTGGAGGTTGAAACCATGCTGAAGAGACAGAAAAAACGGAAAACAATTTTTCTTTTTCTTCTTCCGGCTCTTGTAATCTATATTGGCTTGGCGGTGGTTCCTATTCTTCAGTCAGTATGGTTTGCTTTTTTTGATTGGAACGGGGTGTCCGGCTCTCCCCTGACATTTGTGGGGATGGCGAATTTTGGCTCCGTTTTTCAGTCTAAAGAGTTTCTGCACGCCTTAAAAAATGTGTTTGTTTTTGCGGTGCTGAACCTCTTGATCCAGATTCCTCTTGGATATTTTCTGGCTTATCTTCTGGCTGATTTTTGCAAAGGCTATCGTTTTTTTAAGACCGTATTTTTTTCTTCCGTAATCCTGCCGATCACAGCCACCGCTCTTTTGTTTAAGCTGATCTTCGGATCTTCCAATACGGGGGCGCTCAATGCTGTGCTGATGGCAGCAGGAGTTATCCAGAAGCCCCAGGGCTGGCTGATCCAGGAATCCACAGCGCTGCTTTTTGTGATTTTGGCTAATGCCTGGTGCGGGTTTGGGTATCACATGACTCTTGGTTTTGCGGCTATTAATGAAATTCCGGTGGAAATACTGCAGGTGGCTAAGCTGGACGGCGCCACGAGTTTAAGAAAAATTGTGTCTATTGTAATTCCCATGATCTGGGAATCGCTGAAGATATCCATTGTCATGATCATCACCGGAAGCATCAAGATTTTTGACATTGTGTATATCATGACGGAGGGCGGACCAAATGGAATGACGCAGGTTCCGGCGGTTATGATGTATAATGAGGCCTTTAAATATAATCATTACGGCCTGGGGAGCGCTATCTCCGTAGTGATTTTTATTCTTTGTATTCTTATGTCTGTTATGAGCTTAAGGCTTATGAACAAAAAAGTGGACTAAGGAGGAAGCACAATGAAAGAGTCTGTTAAGAAACGGAAAAAGAGACCGCACCTTTGGCAGATCCTACGGTATGTTTTTCTGCTCCTGGTGGCTTTTGTTTGTATTTTTCCTATATATTTTGCTGTGGTCTCTTCGTTTAAGTCCACCAGTGAAATCTTCAGCTCCATGTTTTCACTGCCGGCTGCAGTTTCCCTGAAAAATTATATTATGGCCTGGGAAACGGGAAATCTGGGGCGCTATTTCATTAACACAATCTATCTGACGGGGATTGCCCTTGTTATTTTGGTGATTGTGGGATCGATGGCGGCGTACGTTCTTTCCAGGTATGAATTTAAGCTCCAGAATGCAGTGCTGATGTTTTTTGTATCGGGCATGATGATTCCCATGCAGTCTGTGATTATTCCGCTGGCTTTTGACCTGGGGGCTTTTAACATTCGAAATAGCTATACGGTTCTGGTCCTCTTATATGTGGCTTTTCAGCTTCCTATGACTATTTTTATTTTTAACGGATTTATGAAGAGCATACCATATGAGCTGGAAGAGGCAGCGAGGATGGATGGCTGCAGCGCGGGCGGAGTATATGCAAAAATCATTCTGCCCCTTTCAGTGCCTGCCATTGTCACAGCTACGATTTTTAATTTTATTAACGTATGGAATAACCTACTTTTTCCTTTGGTATTTATCACAGATAAAAATAAGCAGGTTATTTCCTACGGGCTTCTTACATTCTTCTCCCAGTGGAAATCTG
>DVGR01000013.1 GCA_018712605.1 Candidatus Choladousia intestinigallinarum | reverse complement strand
AGGATCTTCACAGTAGAGACACCCGGCAATCCCCGGGCCCTTCCGGCCGGGGAGCTTGCCAGAGCGGTTCAAAGGGTGAATCCCTCTGTGGAGGAAGCGGAAAGTATAGAGGATGCAGTCAGGAAAGCTTTTTCCCTGGCTGGGAGCGAAGACGTGATTTTGATTTTCGGATCTCTGTCGTTCCTTGGAGAGGCGAGGAAAGCCGTAGAATTCATCAGCAGGAGGTAAGTATGGACAGGCTTTTAGAGCTTCGTGACGAAATAGACGAGATTGACCGCAGGATTGTAGAACTGTTTGAAAAGCGCATGGACGTCAGCGCAGAGGTGGCGGAATATAAAATTTCCGTGGGGAAAAAGGTTTTCGATAAAGAGAGAGAACATGCAAAATTGAACACATTGACCAAGATGGCCAGGAATGACTTTAACCGTCACGGCGTACAGGAATTGTTTTCCCAGATTATGTCCATGAGCCGCAAGCTTCAGTATCAGCTTTTGGCAGAGAACGGAGCTGCGGGGCGTCTGCCCTTTATTGAGGTGGAGGATATACAGCGAGAGGGAATCCGGGTGGTCTATCAGGGTGTGGAGGGAGCCTACAGCCATGCGGCTATGCGGGAGTACTTTGGAGAACAGATAAATGCTTTTCACGTGCCAAAATGGCGGGACGCCATGGAGGCTATAGCGGAAGGGGCGGCGGATTATGCGGTGCTCCCCATTGAAAATTCCTCTGCAGGAATCGTGGCTGACAATTATGATCTCCTGGTGGATTTTGAAAACTATATCGTGGGAGAGCAGGTGATCCCCTGCGAACATGCCCTGGTAGGGATTCCCGGCACAAAACTGGAAGACATAGTGAGAGTATATTCCCATCAGCAGGCCCTGTCTCAGTGTGAAGAATATCTGAACCAGCACAGAGAATGGCAGCTTATTCCCTATGACAACACGGCAAGGGCTGCCCTGAAGATTGCCCGAGACCAGGATAAAACCCAGGCGGCGGTTGCCAGCAAGTTTGCGGCAGAATTATTTGGCCTGGAAGTTCTTCAGGAACATATCTATTATAATGAGGCCAATTCTACTCGGTTTATTGTGGTGACGAACCAGCGCATTTTCAGAAAAGATGCGAAAAAAATCAGTATCTGCTTTGAAGTGCCCCACAGGAGCGGCTCTCTGTATAATATTCTTTCACATTTTATCTATAATAATCTTAACATGAATAAAATAGAGTCAAGACCTAAGAGAGGCACCAACTGGGAATACCGTTTCTTCATTGACTTTGACGGGAACCTGAATGAAAGTTCCGTAAAAAATGCCCTTCGCGGAATCCGTGAGGAGGCCACCAATATGAAAATACTGGGAAATTACTGATAAAAGGAGAGGGAACATGAAGAGGACTGCGGAACTGATTTTGTACCGGAATCCGGCAAAAGGGAAGATTCTCAAAGAGATGGCCTGGATTATGGAGCATGACAGAGATGAGAAGCACCTGGAAGAGATCCGTGATAGATTTTATAAGTGTACCCATGCCCTCATTGACCTGGCGGGCACGTATGGCTTTGAGGGAAATCTATGGCACGCTTATCTGGCCTATCTGCTGGTTAATTATGAAAATGTTTTCAGTATGGCATGTGAGATGCGAAGGATCGGAGAGGGAAGCCTGATGGATCTGGCCCGCCACGATTTTGAGATTTTCCGCGGACTGTTTTCTTATGATTTTCATGCCCTGGAGGAGAGATTAGCGGGGGCAATATTTGAAGAGCTTTTAAATTACCGCCGGGCTGGGGATGCGGGAAGGGTGTACAGCCGCAGGATCCGGGATCGGATCTGCGAGCTGAGCCGGCAGCTTGCGTCAGCGGAAGATACAGAGACTTTTACCAGGAGAATGATTGAATTTTACGGGGAATTCGGCGTGGGGAAATACGGTCTTCACAAAGCGTTTCGAATTGAACATAAAAAAAGCGGAGCCAAGATCGTCCCGATCTCCAGGACTGCGGATGTGCATCTGGAGGATTTGGTAGGGTATGAGAATGCCAAGAGAAAACTGATTGAAAATACGGAGGCCTTTGTACAGGGGCGTCATGCCAACAACTGCCTGCTTTTTGGAGATGCGGGAACAGGAAAATCCTCCAGCATTAAGGGGATTCTGAATCGATATTACAGCCAGGGACTTAGGGTGATTGAACTGTATAAACACCAGTTTAAGGATCTGAATGACGTAATAGCTCAGATCAAAAATAGAAATTATCGTTTTATTATCTATATGGATGATCTTTCCTTTGAGGAATTTGAGACAGATTATAAGTACCTGAAGGCAGTCATAGAGGGCGGCCTTGAGAAGAAGCCGGAAAATGTACTGATTTACGCTACCTCCAATCGAAGGCATCTGATTCGGGAACGGTTCAGTGACAACGAAGAGCGTGATCAAGATATTCACACAAATGACACGGTTCAGGAGAAGCTGTCCTTGGTCATGCGTTTTGGAGTCACCATCTACTTCGGGGCGCCGGATAAAAAACAGTTCCAGAACATCGTTCGTTCCCTGGCAAAGCGCTGTGGTGTGGATATGCCGGAGGAAGAGTTGTTCCTGGAAGCAAATAAGTGGGAATTAAGCCACGGAGGGCTTTCAGGCCGTACGGCGGTACAGTTTATTGATTATTTGCTGGGACAAAAGAAATGAGGTGAAAAAAATGGCAGGACGTACATTTGCGGCAATCGGAATCGGCTCCACTGAAACGGAGATGAAGATTTTTGAATTTGAGACAAGAAAAGGAATGCGGGAGATCGACTGGGTCAGCCGGAGGCTGAATCTGGGCCTGGATGCTTATACTCTGGGAAGGATCAGCCAGGAGAATATCAATGACCTCTGTGAGACGCTGAATGATTTCAGGAGAATCATGGAAGGGTACAAGGTGGAGGACTACCGGGTATGCGCTACCAGCGCATTCAGGGAATCCAGGAATATGTCTATTGTCCGGGATTATATAGAGAAGCAGACCGGGCTGTCCATTGAGGTCATCAGCAACTCTCTGCAGAGATTTTTTGACTATAAGGCCATTGCCTCTGTGACGGAGGAATTTGAAAATATTATACAGAATCCGGCGGCCATTGTTGACATTGGCGGGAATGGGATTCAGATCTCACTGTTTGACAATGACAAACTGATTACTACCCAGAATATCCGCATGGGAAACGTCAGCACCCGTGAGAAGCTGACTCACCTGCTGAAAAATCCCGAACATTACGTCAAGCTGGTGGAAGAGCTGCTGGACCATGAGCTTGAGGGATTCAATAAGCTGTATCAGAAAGACAGGCAGATTAAAAACCTGATCGTAGTGGGAGGAAATCTGATTGAGCTTACCAGTTCTTTTGAAAAGCATGGAAGGCAGATTCCTTCTGTTACGGCGGCGCAGTTTCAAAAGCTCTACGATGAGATTATTCTTCTGGAGCCGGATGAAATCGCCCGCAAGTTTGATGTGGCTCCGGAGAAAACTTCCGTCATTATGCCCTCTGCTGTATTCTGCAGATGCATGATGGAGCATTTTGGAGTAGAAACCGTCTGGCTGCCAGGCTTTTCCCTGACAGACGGTCTTGCCTATGACTACGGCGAAAAGAAAAAATATATCCGCTGTGTCCACAGCTTTGAGGAAGATATTATTGCTGCTGCCCGGAATATTTCCAAGCGCTACAAAGGGGAGCCAGCGCATATTAAGAATTTGGAAGCCATTGGACTTAAGGTTTTCGATAAAATGAAAAAGATTCACGGACTTGGGAAGAGAGAGAGACTTCTTCTGCAGATCTCTATCATTCTTCACAACTGCGGCAAGTACATCAGTCTGGAGAATGTGTCGGAATGTGCCTATAATATCATTATGGCTACGGAGATTATAGGGCTTTCCCATACAGAGCGGGAGATGGTAGCCTTTACCGTTAAGCTCAATACCAGCCCCTTCGTATATTTTGACCAGCTTTCACAGAATGCAACCCTTACGGAAGACCAGTATCTGACCGTGGCCAAGATGACAGCGATCCTGCGGATTGTAAATGCCCTGGACCGTACCCACAGGCAGAAATGCAAAAATGCAGCCGTTTCCCTGAAGGATAACGAGCTGAGGATTGTGGTGGAGAGCCAGGAGGATCTGACTCTTGAGGCCGGTACCTTCCGTGAAAAGGCGGAATT
>DVGR01000107.1 GCA_018712605.1 Candidatus Choladousia intestinigallinarum | reverse complement strand
ATTCCCCATGCCCGTTCCCATGTGGATCAGAGGCTTATTTTTTCCGTGATAATCGGAACCTCCGCTGGGAAGAAGAGAAAAATTCCTGCCTACTTCAGACAGGAAGTCCTCCTGTTCCGGGGTATGGGTGGAATAATAGACTTCTATTCCAAGAAGGCCCTGCTCTTTTAGAAGCTTCAAAAGGGTGAAGAGTTCTTCTTGTGAAAGCTTATACTGAAACGGATGGGCCAGAATGGGAATCCCATGGTACTGACGGAGCAGAGCCACCACCTGGGCGGGATGAATCTTGACCCTGGGGATGAAATAAGGGCAGCCATAGTTCAGTTTTGTCCGAAAGGCAGTGTCTATATCCGGAGTGCAGCCATGTTCTGTAAGGTATCTTGCGAAATGCGCCCTGGTCCATACCGTATCTCCAAAACGATCCCGCATTTTTTCTAAAGAGATGTCCACACCGTCCTGAAGCATTCTCAGGATGATTTTTTTATTCCTATCCAGACGGTTCTCCCGGTACAGCTTTATCTGCTCCTGAAAGCCGGAAGACATATAGTCAGGCTCAAGGCCGACAATGTGGATATCCTGCCCCTGGTATTCGGTAGAGAATTCAATTCCGGGAATCACCTCCACCCCTTGCCGGAGACCGGCTCTAAGGGCACGGGGAATGCCGTCAGCCGTGTCGTGGTCTGTCAATGCAAAGGCCTTCAGACCGGCAGAGACGGCTTGAGATACCAATTCCTCCGGCGTCATAGTCCCGTCTGAAAAAGTTGAATGAGTATGAAGGTCAATTCGATTCATAAGGCCCTCCTTAGTTCCGGGATTCTTGAATTTAAAAAGAACAAAAGTGTGCTTTTCTATGACACAAAAAAAGCCATTCCTCAGAATGACTTTCAAAGCAGTTCGTACGAGAATCGAACTCGTGTTTCCGCCGTGAGAGGGCGGCGTCTTAACCTCTTGACCAACGAACCGTGCTCCAATAATATAATGTATTTTCGGGAAAAAGTCAAGGGCTTTTTTGAAAAAAATTAAAAAAATTTTGTCCCTAATTTTTTGCCCGTCTTTTGGATGCTGATCCCGCCGGGAAGGGCGGAATCAGATCTTATCTGCCGTGGGCTGAAGATTACACGCCCTCGGCAATTCGTGTGACTGCCACATAGATTTCCTGGATTCGGTACCAGGTACGGCTCCCCACAATTCCGTCCTGGGTCAGACCGAAGACAGACTGAAAAACCTTTACGGCTTCCTGGGTACGTTCCCCGAAGATTCCATCCACGGATAGTTTGGGGATCAGTGGGTAATTGTTTGAGATGGCGTTTAGCTGCTCCTGAATTTTGGCCACATCTTCCCCGGTGGAGCCAATCCGCAGCGGGTAGCCCGGGTAGGAGACCGGGACGCCGGAGACTTCCTCCGCCGTATTGATGTACATGGAATTTCCGTAATAATTCCGTATGATTTCAATGGCTGTATAGCCTTGTTCTCCCAGATCCTTGCTTCCCCACTGAGACAGCCACTCAGGACAGATGACCCGCTTTCCATCACAGTACTGCGTCAGGATGGGCTGCTTTACGTTGGGGCGGGACAGGTACTGGTCAAAGATTTCGTCCACAGTCTGGGAAATGCTCTCAAAAATATTCCGTCCGTAGATCCATTTCTGGTCAAAAGCCGTGGAAGAGGTGATCGTAAAATTATATCCCTGGTTCCTGTACCATTCTGTGTAGACACGGTTTAAGGTAAAAGACTGGATGGCCAGGATGTTGGCCAGGAGGGTTTCCCGGGGCCAGGTGGCATAGATCTCGCTGCTGGCCACATTTTTAATATAATCTCTGTAGCGGACGTAGTAATCTCCGGCGGTGGTGTCTGAGGGGGTTCCGTCATGGACAATCACGTACTCAGGAATGACCACCTGGTTTAAGACGATCTCTCCGGTGAGATTAATGGGTTTTATCTCATCCTCCGCGATTTTTGGGGGATAAACTCCGTATAATGTATGGTCAGGGATCACTACAGTGTCAGGGGGTTCATTTTCTCTTAGGGGCCGCAGGAAGACCCTCTGAATGGAGAGCTGGCGGCTGAGTATTTCGCTGCCTGAGACTGTAATGGTTTCATAGCCGGGGGCGGATACCCGGATGGTATATTCGGAGTAGGGCTGGACTTCCCCGGGGCTTAAGCTGTACTCGACAGGGGGAGCATCCAGATTCAGGATTTCCGTCTGGCCGCTGCTGTCTGTGTATACTTCTTCCACTGTACTGTCCGGATCTCCCGTAAAGGAAATATCCACCGTGGCGTCTGCTATGGGGACTGCTTCTGTGGAGGACGCAATGACCCTTAGCTGGCCCTGATCCGGCAGATCCGTCTGGGCGGAGGTAAGGTGAAATGGCCTTTTTTGATACATAGTCCTTCTCCCAAAGGGGCACTTACTAACAGTATATGAAAAAAATATTCCAGAGTGCAGGAAAGAAAACAGTTGCAATATAAAAATGAATGTGGTAGAATTCTAACAATTTGAGCAGAAATAAGGACTAAAGGAAGACGGTGGTAGAATGAAAGCATTTCTGATTCTGGAAGACGGTACAGTGTTTGAAGGCACCAGTATTGGTTCTTCTCGGGAAGTAATTAGCGAAATCGTATTTAACACCTCTATGACAGGATACCTGGAGGTGCTGACTGATCCATCTTACGCCGGACAGGCAGTAGTTATGACGTATCCATTGATTGGTAATTACGGAATCTGTTATGAAGATATGGAATCCGACAGACCCTGGCCGGATGCATTCATTGTTCGGGAATTGTCACGTCAGCCCAGTAACTTCCGTTCGGAAGACACGATTCAAAATTTTCTTTTAAAATACGATATTCCAGGCATAGCGGGGATTGATACGAGAGCCCTGACTAAAATTCTGCGCGAAAAGGGCACTATGAACGGATGCATAACTACAGATGAGAATTACAGCCTGACGGAGCTTCTGCCCCGGCTTCATTCCTATACCACAGGAAAAGTGGTGGAGAAAGTCACCTGCGGCGCTCCCTATGTGCTGCCGGGAGAAGGAAAAAAGGTGGCCCTGCTGGATTTGGGGGCTAAGAGGAATATTGCCAGGAGCCTGAATCAGAGAGGCTGCCAGGTGACGGTATATCCGGCTGGCACGCCTGCGGAAGAGATCCTTTCCGGCAATCCCGACGGCATTATGCTTTCCAATGGCCCGGGGGATCCCAAGGAGTGCATGGAAATCATTGAAGAGATCAAAAAACTGTATGATTCAGATGTGCCGATTTTTGCTATCTGCCTGGGGCATCAGCTTATGGCCCTGGCAAAGGGGGCGGATACTTATAAGATGAAGTATGGACACCGGGGAGGAAATCATCCGGTGAGAGATCTCTCCACCGGACGGGTGTACATTTCTTCCCAGAATCACGGCTACGTGGTAGATGTAGAAAAATTGGATCCCTCCGTGGCGGTTCCTGCTTTTGAAAATGTAAATGACGGAACCAACGAGGGCCTCGCCTACACGGGCAAGAAGATTTTTACCGTTCAGTTCCACCCGGAGGCTTGTCCAGGCCCTCAGGACTCAGGATATCTGTTTGACCGGTTTATGAATATGATGGAGGTGGATCAGTAATGCCAAAGAATCCCGATATAAAGAAAGTGCTTGTCATTGGTTCAGGACCCATTGTCATTGGACAGGCTGCGGAATTTGACTATGCAGGAACTCAGGCCTGCCGTTCTCTGAAAGAAGAGGGCGTGGAGGTGGTTCTTCTGAATTCAAACCCGGCCACAATTATGACGGACAAAGATATTGCGGATAAGGTGTACATTGAGCCCCTGACCGTGGAAGTCGTGGAGCGGCTGATCTTAAAGGAAAAGCCGGACAGCGTTCTTCCCACGCTGGGAGGCCAGGCAGGGCTGAACCTTGCCATGGAGCTGGAGGAGAGAGGCTTTTTAAAAGAAAATCATGTGCGTCTTATCGGTACCACCGCAGAGACCATCAAGAAAGCGGAGGATCGGCTGGAATTTAAGAGTACCATGGAGAAGATTCAAGAGCCGGTGGCTCCTTCAAAAGTGGTGGAGAGCGTGGCAGAAGGCGTGGAGTTCACGCAGGCCATCGGTTATCCCGTGGTGCTGCGTCCCGCTTATACCCTGGGGGGAAGCGGCGGCGGCATTGCCCATAACTACCAGGAGCTGGTGGAGATTCTGGAAAACGGGCTGCGGCTCAGCCGTGTGGGGCAGGTTCTGGTGGAGCGCTGCATCGCAGGCTGGAAGGAAATTGAATACGAAGTGATGAGGGACAGCGCCGGAAATGTGATTACAGTATGTAATATGGAAAACATCGACCCGGTCGGTGTCCACACAGGAGACAGTATCGTGGTGGCTCCTTCCCAGACCCTTGGAGATAAAGAATACCAGATGCTTCGTACCTCAGCCCTGAACATTATTACGGAGCTTAAGATTACAGGAGGCTGCAATGTGCAGTTTGCCCTGAAGCCGGACAGCTTTGAGTACTGTGTCATTGAGGTAAATCCCCGTGTCAGCCGTTCCTCAGCCCTGGCATCCAAGGCCACAGGCTATCCCATCGCCAAGGTGGCGGCCAAGATTGCCCTGGGTTATACCCTGGATGA
This sequence comes from Candidatus Choladousia intestinigallinarum, assembly GCA_018712605.1. Classification (GTDB taxonomy): domain Bacteria; phylum Bacillota; class Clostridia; order Lachnospirales; family Lachnospiraceae; genus Choladousia; species Choladousia intestinigallinarum. Next base: position 29,144 of record DVGR01000107.1, on the reverse strand, counting down.
GATTAAGAACGCCATTACAGGAAAGACATACGCAAGCTTTGAGCCCATGCTGGACTACTGCGTGGTGAAAATGCCCCGGCTTCCCTTTGATAAATTTATCAGCGCCAGCCGTAAGCTCACTACCCAGATGAAAGCCACCGGGGAAGTTATGAGCATCTCTCACAGCTTTGAGGGCGGCCTTATGAAGGCGATCCGTTCCCTGGAACAGCACGTGGACAGCCTGCTTTCCTATGATTTTTCCAGCCTGAATGAAGATGAGCTGCTTCATCAGTTGGCAAGAGTGGACGACAGGAGAATCTGGGTGATTGCGGAGGCCCTGCGCAGAGGGATTTCCTATGATAAAATTAATGAGATCACGAAAATCGATCCGTGGTTTATTGATAAGCTGGCGGTTCTGGTAGAAATGGAAAAAGCGCTCCAGACCCGGGAGCTGACGCCGGAGCTTCTCCGGGAGGCAAAGCGGCTGGAATTCCCGGACAGCGTGATCGCGCGCCTTGCAGGCCGGACAGAAGAAGCCGTAAAGAATATGAGATACGAAAACGGCATCACCGCCGCATACAAAATGGTAGACACCTGTGCGGCGGAATTTGAAGCGGCGACTCCTTACTATTATTCTGTTTTCGGCAGTGAGAATGAAGCGGTATGCCAGTCAGAAAAGAAAAAGGTGCTGGTGCTGGGTTCAGGCCCCATCCGTATCGGCCAGGGAATCGAATTTGATTTCTGCTCCGTACACTGTACCTGGGCTTTTGCCAAAGAGGGTTTTGAGACCATTATCATCAACAACAACCCGGAAACCGTAAGTACGGATTTTGATATTGCGGACAAGCTTTATTTTGAGCCGCTGACCCCGGAGGATGTGGAGAATGTGGTGCGTCTGGAGAAGCCGGACGGAGCGGTGGTGCAGTTTGGAGGACAGACGGCCATCAAGCTGACGGAATCTCTGATGAAAATGGGCGTGCCGATTCTGGGTACTTCAGCGGAGAATGTGGATGCCGCCGAGGACCGGGAGCTGTTTGACAAGATTCTGGAAGAGTGCAGCATACCCAGACCGGCCGGAGACACTGTATATACGGCGGAAGAGGCCAAAAAAGTGGCCAACCGTCTGGGCTATCCCGTCCTGGTGCGTCCTTCCTACGTGCTGGGAGGCCAGGGAATGCAGATTGCCATTAACGATCAGGATGTAGATGAATTTATCGGCATCATTAACCGGATCGCCCAGGAGCATCCCATTTTGGTGGACAAATACCTCATGGGAAAAGAGATCGAGGTGGATGCGGTGTGCGATGGGGAAGAGATTCTGATTCCCGGCATCATGGAGCATATAGAGAGAGCCGGTATCCACTCAGGAGACAGTATTTCCGTATATCCGGCCCAGAGTATTTCCAAGAAGATCAAACGGGTGATCGAAGAGTATACCAGGAGGCTGGCCCGTTCCCTGCACGTGATCGGACTGATTAACATACAGTTTATCGTAAGCAACGATGAAGTTTATGTCATAGAGGTAAACCCAAGATCGAGCCGTACGGTTCCCTATATCAGCAAGGTTACGGGGATTCCCATTGTGCCCTTAGCTACCCAGGTAATTCTTGGCAGGAAGATCCGTGAGCTGGGCTACACTCCAGGTCTTCAGCCTGAGGCAGACTACTTTGCCGTTAAGATGCCGGTGTTCTCCTTTGAAAAAATCCGGGGGGCTGATGTGAGCCTGGGACCGGAGATGAAGTCTACAGGAGAGTGCCTGGGAATTGCCAAGACCTTCGATGAAGCCTTGTATAAAGCCTTCCTTGGGGCGGGGATACGGCTTCCCAAGCACAAAAATATGATTATCACGGTGAAAGATTCGGATAAGCTGGAGGCGGTGGATATTGCCAGACGTTTTGAAGCCATTGGGTACCGTATTTTTGCCACCCGCAGTACAGCCAAGGTTCTCCGGGAGCACGGGGTAGACGCTAAGAGGATCAATAAAATCGAAAGTGAGTCTCCGAACCTTATGGATTTGATCCTGGGACATGAGATTGATTTGGTAATCGACACGCCTTCGCCGGGAGTGGGACATTCTAAAGACGGATTTTTAATCCGCAGGTGCGCCGTTGAAACAGGCGTTAATGTGCTTACCTCCCTGGATACGGCGGCAGCGCTGATTACAAGCCTGGAAAACAATCATATCCAGAATCTTACATTAATTGATATTGCGCAGATTGCATCAAGATCCTGAGTTTCAGGGTCTTGATTTATGGCTTTCGCTGAAATTCGATGGTTTACATAAAAATTACGTTCTTTCCATTGCAAAATCTCTCAGTCTGAAGTAGAATAACGTTGCTGTTTAAAGGACATAGCTGCAGACGGAGGAAAAGGGATGAGAAAAAAGTCACATATTTGTTTGGCGGGTTATCTTGCGGATGAGTTTCAGATACCGGATTTGATGCGGCACAGGAAAGCCTTCTGTTTCGGGTCGATTCTTCCAGATCTGAATCCGGGAATGGTAACGTCTCCCCATGAGTTTGAGACCACCTTTGACGGCCTTAAAGAGCTGGTCTGCAGGCTGACGTCTGAATGGGACGGAAGCGAATACAGAGAGAGAGCATTCTGGAGAGGGCTGGGGGTGGTGATGCACTACCTGGCAGATTACTTTACCTTTCCCCATAATACCTCTTTTCCAGGTTCCCTTAAAGATCACTGTTTGTATGAGCGTGATCTGAAGCATGAACTGCGCAGATACGTCAGGACTCCAGAGGCACGATGCGTCTTCCATATGCAGAAGCTGGAAGCCAGGAGATGCCGGGATGAGCAGGAGCTTTTTGCATATATCCAGGAGGCTCACGGGCGGTATATGAGCGAAGAACACAGCCCCTTGGAGGACTGCAGATGGATTGTGGAGCTTTGCTCCCGGGTATTTGTCTCTGTCATCTGTCTGCTGGAAAACCGTGCATATGAGACGGTTCCGGTGACACTTGCCCAGAGTGCGTAATATCTATAATAAAAGAAATATAATAATAGTGGTGCTTAAGCGGTGCAGCTTGTTGGCTGTGCCGTTTTTTTGGATTCTTTTCTGTAAATTTTTTAGAAATAAGAATTGTATTAGGACAGGAATTCTGATAAAATGAACAAAATTCGATAAATTTGCTTTATATCAATGAAAGGATTAGAGTATGGGATTAATAAAAGCAGCGCTTGGTTCTGCAGGCGGCGTTCTGGCAGACCAGTGGAAAGATTATTTTTACTGTGACGCCCTGTCGGAGGAGGTTCTGGCAGTGCGAGCAAGAAAAAGGACAGGGAAGAGATCTTCCAACAAAAGAGGAAGCGATTCTGTCATTACAGACGGCTCGGTGATCGCTGTGGCAGACGGCCAGTGCATGATGATTGTGGAGCAGGGAAAGGTGACGGAAGTTTGTGCCGAGCCGGGAGAGTATACCTTTGATTCTGGAATGGCCCCCAGCCTTTTTAGCGGGGATCTGGGAGAAGGAATCCGCAGAACCTTTGAAGAGATAGGGAAGCGCTTCACCTTTGGAGGGGACTCTGGCGCAGATCAGAGGGTTTACTATTTTAATACCAAGGAAATCGTTGGCAATAAATATGGGACGCCTGTGCCGGTGCCCTTCCGGGTGGTTGACACAAACATCGGATTGGACATAGATATTTCCATCCGGTGCAATGGAGAGTATTCCTACAGGATTGCGGATCCCATTCTGTTTTACACCAATGTCTGCGGAAACATTGAGGATGAGTATCTTCGCTCTTCCCTGGAAAGTATGCAGAAAAGCGAGCTTTTGACGGCCCTTGGGCCGGCGTTTGCAGGGCTTTCCCAGCAGGGGATCCGCTACAGCGCCCTTCCCGGACATACCAGGGAGATCACAGAGGCGCTGAACCAGGTGCTTTCTGATCAGTGGAAGGATATGCGGGGCATTGTCCTTACTTCGATTGGAATCAATTCTGTATCGGCTTCCAAAGAAGACGAGGAGATGCTGAAACAGCTTCAGAAGAGCGCCGTCCTTAGAGATCCCACCATGGCGGCGGCCAATCTGGCAGGGGCTCAGAGCGACGCCATGCGGATGGCGGCCTCCAACCCGGCGGGCGCCATGAACGGATTTTTCGGGATGAATATGGCGGGCCAGAGCGGAGGCGCCAACCTGGCAGCCATGTACCAGATGGGACAGCAGAAAGAGAGGCAGCCTCAGGGCATGAGTACCTCCAGCGAAGGCGGCGCAGGCTGGAGATGTGTCTGCGGTACGGTAAATCATGGGAAATTTTGCACAGAATGCGGGAAGCCAAGAAAGGAAGAGGGATGGAGATGCGGCTGCGGCGCCTGGAACACAGGAAAATTCTGCTCCCAGTGCGGACAGAAGAAGCCGAATTAGAGGTGCTGAGAGATGTCCGAGATTTTGGAATATAAGTGTCCCTGCTGCGGAGGCGCCATCGCTTTTGACATCGCCAGCCAGAAGCTGAAATGTCCCTACTGTGATACGGAATTCGAGGCGGACACATTAAAAGAGTTTTCCCAGGAAGCCGGGGAAGACAGGACTCCCTCCTGGGAGGAAGAGACGGTAGAGCGCTCCCGGGAGGAATTCGCCGGATCGGAGGGCCTGGTTTCCTACATCTGTGAGTCCTGCGGCGGGGAGATCCTGGGAGACGAGAGTATGGCGGCCTCTCGATGCCCTTACTGTGACAATCCAGTGATTATAAAGAAAAAGCTTTCGGGAGCCTTGAAGCCGGATCTGGTGATTCCCTTCAAAATGGATAAGGAAATGGCTGTGCAGAAAATGAAGGGGCATCTGAGGGGAAAGTTTCTTTTGCCCAAGGCTTTTAAGACGGAAAATAAGCTGCAGGAACTGAAGGGGGTCTATGTGCCCTTCTGGCTGTATGACTGTGACGCCCAGGCGGATATCCGATGCCGAGGGACCAGGATCCGCATATGGAGACGGGGTGACAGAGAATATACGGAGACATCCCATTACCTGGTAAGCCGCAGCGGAAAGATTGCCTTTGACGCCGTGCCTGTAGACGGGTCTCAAAAAATGGCGGATGATCTGATGGAGTCCATCGAGCCTTTCAGGTACCAGGAGGCTGTGGAGTTCCAGAGCGGCTATCTGGCCGGTTATCTGGCGGACCGTTATGATCTGGGAGCGGAAGAATGCGCCCAGAGAGCCAATGAGCGGATCAGGGAAAGCACTGAGAGGGCCTTTTTAGATACGATTCACGGATATGAGATCTGTGAGCCGTGGCATACGGACATACGTCTGGACCGGGGAAAGATTACATACGCACTGCTTCCGGTATGGATTCTCCACACCGCCTATAAAGGGAAGCTTTATACCTTTGCCATGAACGGACAGACGGGGAAATTTGTAGGGGATCTCCCTGCAGATAAAGGAAAGGCGGCTGCGGCAGGCCTGGCCGGTTTCCTTCTGGGAGCGGTCCTTGCGGGACTGGTTGCCATGCTGTTCTGACGGGAGGGAGAAAATGAAAAAATTTAAGATTTTACTGCTGTTTTTGCTGCTGCTAGGAATTGGAACCAGAGCCTTCGCCCAGGGAGAGATGGTAAAAGATCAGGCGGATCTTCTTACGGAAGAACAGGAGCAGAGGCTGAGGGTACAGTTCCGGGAGATCAGGCAGAAGTACGGCTGCGATATAGGAGTCGTTACAGTAAACTCCTGCCAGGGAAAAAGCATTCAGGACTTTACGGACGATTATTATTACCAGAACGGGTATGGAGTGGGAGAGGAACGTTCGGGAATTCTTCTGATGGTCAGCATGGGAGAACGGAAGTGGCATATCTCCACCAGAGGGGAAGGAATCGAGATTTTTACGGATTACGGCCTTGGAATTCTGGAAGAGGAAATCGTACCTTACCTGTCAGAGGGAGAGTATGAGAAAGCTTTTGAGACCTTTGGAAAGCTCTCAGGGGATTTTATGAAAGAGGCCGGGGAAGGACAGCCCTACGATACGAACCATACGTATAAAAGGCCTATGCCTCTGTGGCTTCGGGTCGTGATCTGCCTGGCGTCAGGGCTGGTGGTGGGAGGTATAGTCCTGGCTGTGCTCATAGGCCAGCTAAAAAGCGTAGGCTATGCCAAAAGAGCTCACCAGTACATCCGGGAGGGCAGCTTCCAGGTCACAGGCGCAAGGGACCTCTTTTTGTACCGGACTGTTACCAGCCGGAGAATTGAGCGGGAATCCTCTCGAGGGGGAGGAAGCAGCACCCACACCACTTCCGACGGCGGGAGAGCCGGCGGACGGGGAGGCTCCTTCTGAGAAGAGAGAGAAAAGAGGCAGAGACGAGAATCTGTATAGGAAAAGCCGGAGGTTAATTGTCCTCCGGCTTTCCTTCTGCGGTGTAAACCTGGCGCTTTCTGGCCATCTCATCGCTTTCGAGATATTCGTCATAAGAAGTGATTTTATCAATCAGCTTTCCGTTTGGCAGGATTTCCATGATCCGGTTGGCCGTGGTCTGCACGATCTGGTGGTCTCTGGATGAGAAGAGAAGAACGCCGGGGAATTTTATAAGCCCGTTGTTCAGCGCAGTGATGGCTTCCATATCCAGATGGTCGGTGGGCTCATCCAGAAGCAGGATGTTGGCGCCGGAGATCATCATCTTTGAGAGAAGACAGCGGACACGCTCGCCTCCGGAAAGCACATGGAGTTTTTTCACGCCGTCGTCTCCGGCAAAGAGCATCCGTCCCAGGAAGCCCCGCACGTAGGTGGCGTCTTTGATCTCTGAGAACTGAGTGAGCCAGTCCACAATGGTAAGATCGCTGTCAAACTCTGAAGCATTATCCTTGGGGAAATATGCCCTGGAGGTAGTTACGCCCCACTTGAAGGTACCCTCGTCCGGCTCCATCTCGCCCATAAGGATTTTAAAGAAGACGGATTTTGCCTGCTCGTTGCCGCCCACCAGAGCTACCTTGTCGTTATGTCCAAGGGTGAAGGTGAGACCGTCCAGAATCTTAACACCGTCAATGGTCTTGGAGAGATTTTCCACCATCAGCACTTCGTTTCCGATTTCACGGTTAGGCCGGAAGTCGATGTAGGGATATTTCCGGCTGGAAGGCTTGATTTCGTCAAGCTGGATTTTTTCCAGGGCTTTTTTTCTGGAAGTAGCCTGCTTAGATTTGGAGGCGTTGGCCGAGAAACGGGAGATAAACTCCTGCAGCTCCTTGATCTTTTCCTCCTTCTTCTTATTGGCTTCCTTCATCTGCTTGATGAGAAGCTGGCTGGATTCATACCAGAAATCATAGTTTCCGGCGTAAAGCTGGATTTTTCCATAATCGATATCCGCAATGTGGGTACATACCTTATTGAGGAAATAGCGGTCGTGGGATACCACGATCACGGTGTTTTCAAAGTCAATTAAGAATTCCTCCAGCCAGTTAATGGCGTCCAGATCCAGGTGGTTGGTAGGCTCGTCCAGCAGAAGAATATCCGGATTGCCAAAAAGGGCTCTGGCGAGAAGAACTTTCACCTTTTCATTTCCGCCCAGATCCTTCATCATCATATAGTGAAGAGAGGGATCGATTCCCAGACCGTTTAATAAAGTGGCGGCATCGGACTCTGCCTCCCAGCCGTTCATCTCGGCAAATTCTCCCTCCAGCTCACTGGCACGGATGCCGTCTTCCTCCGTAAAGTCTTCTTTGGCGTAAATGGCATCCTTTTCTTTCATGATGTCATAAAGTCTCTGGTTTCCCATGATGACGGTGTCCAGCACAGGGAACTCATCATATTTGAAGTGATCCTGCTCCAGTACAGAAAGACGCTGCCCGGGAGTAATGGTGACGTCTCCTTTGGTAGTCTCCAGCCTGCCGGAAAGGATCTTCAGAAATGTGGATTTCCCCGCTCCATTTGCGCCGATCAGACCATAGCAGTTTCCTTCCGTAAATTTGATATTTACGTCTTCAAACAGAGCCTTTTTTCCAATTCGTAAAGTCACATTATTTGCACTGATCATCTGTTAACCTCATTTTCCTTTAAAAGCGGCAGCCAGCCGGATTTTGTCCGGTTGGCCGCTTCCTTAATTAGTACCTTCCTTATTTTACCGAAAAACTTGAAAAATGCAAGAGTTTCCGCAGGAAATACGTAAAAAACCCTCTTGTGAAGTGAAATGCAAGGTGCTATACTCGGAAATTATGTGAAAGAGAATCGTTATGCATTTCAGATGAGCCTCCGGCGCCTTCCGGCAAGAATACCGGCGGCATTCCTGAAGTGTCTGCTGAAGAAAAGGGAAGGGTTGTCAAATGAGCAGCGAGAATAAAAAAGAAGAAACCATAGATATGCTTCACGGTCCCCTGGCCGGTAAGATTTTTAAATTTACGATTCCCATTATGCTTTCGGGAATCCTGCAGCTCTTATTTAACGCCACGGATATTATAGTGGTGGGACGGTATGTGGGAAGCAATGCCTTGGCGGCAGTGGGATCCACGGGCTCCCTGATAAACCTTCTGGTAAATCTATTGGTAGGGCTCTCCGTGGGAGCGGCCGTGGCCACGGGATTTTATTTCGGGGCAGGCAAGCCGGGCCAGGTAAAAGAGACCATACATACTGCTGTAGCCATCAGCCTTCTGGGCGGCGTGATCTTTGCGGTTCTGGGGCTGAGTCTGAGTCCCCTGCTTCTTAGGTGGATGGACACCCCGGGAAAAATTCTTGAGCAGGCGGCTCTCTATCTGAAAATATATTTTCTGGGGGTGCCTGCCATGGCCGCCTACAATTTCGGCAGCGCCATTCTCCGCTCTCTGGGAGATACGAAGCATCCCCTGTATTACCTCACGGCGGCTGGCGTGATCAATGTATTGCTGGATCTGCTTCTGGTGATCGTGTTTTCCATGGATGTGGCGGGAGTGGCCATAGCCACGGTGGCCTCCCAGGCGGTGTCGGCAGTTCTGACCCTGCGGCATCTGACTAAGATAGACCCGTCTATCTCCATGGAGTGGAAAAAAATCCGTATTTCCAGGTCAAAATTGTTTCGCATTCTGCGGGTGGGACTTCCGGCAGGCATTCAGTCAACCATCTTCTCCTTTTCAAATGTAATGATCCAGTCTTCCATCAATAGCTTTGGAGAGCTGGCGGTGGCGGGGAGCTCCGCCTCATCCAATGTAGAAGGCTTTGTCTACAATGCCATGAATTCCTTCTACCAGTCCGCCCAGACCTTTACCAGCCAGAACGTAGGCGGAAGGAAATATGAAAGAATCAGCCGGGTGTTTTTAAACTGTGCCCTCATGGTGACGGTGACCGGATTGGTGCTGGGATTGGGGGTCTGGCATTTTGGCCCCAGCCTTTTAAAAATATACCTTCCGGGAAATGAGGCGGCCATTGCCCAGGGAATGAAGCGAATGTCCGTGATTGCCACCACGTACTTTCTGTGCGGGCTCATGGAGGTGATTTCCGGGGAGCTGAGAGGCATGGGAGAATCGGTGCTTCCCATGGTGGTCTCCCTTGTGGGTTCCTGCCTGCTGCGAATCGTCTGGATCGCCACTGTGTTTTCCGCCTTCAGAAGCCTTACAGTGCTGTACCTGTCGTATCCCGTTTCCTGGATTCTCACTTCGGCCGCTCATCTTTTCTGCTTTTTTAAGGTGAAAAAGCGCCTGGTGCGCAGCATGGAAAGAGAAGAGCTGGCAGAGGCGCTTAGGAAAGGCTGATATATTTTGTATGGTGAAACATTGAAAAGCAGTACAGGAAGGAAAAGAAAATGAATGAAAAAACATCTTTAACCCGCATCTCATTCACTGGTTTGTTCGCGGCTCTGCTGACAGTGCTTTCTCAAATCCAGATTCCTATGCCGTCTGGAGTGCCAGTTACGATGCAAACTTTTGCGGTAGCCCTGGTTGGATTTTCTTTAGGATGGAAGGATGGCCTGATGTCCGTGTTTATTTATCTCCTTTTGGGAGCGGCGGGGCTTCCGGTCTTTGCTGGATTCCAGGGCGGCATCGGAAGTTTGGCGGGCCCAACAGGCGGCTTTCTCTGGGGCTTCCTTTTTTTGGCCGCAGGCTGCGGTACACCAAGGAAAAAATCATTTTTCCTCAGGAGTACCAGCAGGAGCGCCGGACTTATTCTGTGCCATATACTGGGCATTTTCCAGTATGCGGCAGTAACAGGAGCAGATATTTTACAATCTTTTCTTCTTGTATCCGCACCATATTTGATGAAAGATGTGTTGTCTGTGACTGCGGCTTTTTTTGCTGCGAAAGCCCTGAAAAGGAGCCTCCTGGCTGCCGGCATAAAAATCTGAATGTTTCGAAAATCTAAGAGGAAATTTTTTTACGGATTTTATAAAGCTCCGAAAGAAGTTTCCTTTTTACTTTTATAAAAATAGGTGTTTCCCACACAGCCCTAGCCACTATAGCGGCGATACGGTTCACCGGGATGTAGGGAATTGCTTCCTCATCCTGAAAGACACGGATGCCGACAGAATCGGTTTTCTTGTTGTAAGTTTCTTTCAGGCAGAGGGAGCCGTCGTTCATATACCAAAACCATCGGTTATCAATTTGGATGCGCAGCTGCCATCCTTTGAACTGGTGGTTTTTTGAGGCAAAGCCGTTTTTCAGCAGGCGGGAAGAACCATCGTTTTTGTACGAAGCGTTATTTGGCCAATACTCCCATGTGCCGGAAGCAAAATGCTTCAGGATCCCTTCCTCAGTGTCATAATTTAGAAGGAGAGATTTGGATTTAATCTGGCTGTTATATAAAACTTTGTAGGTGAGATCCTTTTTACGGTCAGAATAATCTTTCTCTTCCTTCCTTTTCCCATCAATTTCCCTGAGAGCGTTTAAAATAAAGCTTTTGGACTCCTCACGGCGCTGCTCCAGAAGAGTGCGCACGGAACCGTAATCGATAGTCTTGCCTTCCAACTGAGATAAATCAGTTTTCAAAGAGATCTTTCTGTCTGAGAGGCCGAAGGCGTCCAGGACGTTGGAGACCTTATCTCCGTTGCGGTGGCCTACGAAGAACTCTTTTTCAAAGAGGATGCAGAAGCAGCAGGCGTGAAAAGAATTCGTAAACACACAGTCGGCATGGGCGATATAGCCCAGCCATTCTTCAATCCCCATGTCAAGGTGAAGCTCGTGTTCCACGTCGGTATACTGGCTTAACCGTCCGTTTTTCAGCGGAAGGTCCGTGACCTCAATGATTTTCAGGTGATGCTCCCTGGCGTAGCTGACGGCCTGTTGGATGGTATCTGCGGCTTTTTCCATCACGTAATAAAGAAACATGTAATGCTCTTCCTTTGGCTTTACGGCGATATCGTCATAAAAATCCCGGGTGTGCAGGAGAACGGGATCCAGGACCACCTGAGCCTTGCGGTCTGTATTCTGCTCAATATATTCTTTCAGGCTTTTTTCGCGGACCGAAATATAGTCAATGTCCTTCATATACTCGAAAAATTTGCGGTGCTCATCCTCCGTTTGAGCCAGATCGAACCCCCGGCTGGCCGCGTAGGAGATTTTCCATTTGTTTTCCATGCATTTGCTGCCAAGGAAATACCCACGGTCATATCCGCAGTGCGGCTGGTTCTTCCAGATCACGTCCGTGGCGCAGATGTAGCAGTCGAAGCCGGGATCCCAGACCTCCAGAAGATCGGAATCATAGCAGATGTCTGTCTTTGTATACCGTGTCTGAATAAAATTTTCAAATTTGTCATAGCGGATTGCCCGCTCTTCCTGCAGGGGTTCCCAGGAATCCCGCTTCTTTTGCACTTCATTTAATTTTCGATCGAGAATTTCTTTTTCTTCCGGGGTGTAGGCCTTGGCCGATGAGTACTTCTCAAAACGCCGGACATAATGATGATATGGATCTCTTAAATCAAAATTGTCGTAGTAGACGGGCTTGTAGTCGATTACAGTGGAGTCAAATCCGTTCATTGATAAAAATTGCTGAAAAGCATACGTGTGCAGGGGGCATGCGAAGTTCAGCCCTTTTGAGTACATATTTATAGATATTATCCCGATTTTCATCCATAGCCTCCTAAAAAGGTGTTTGTCTGGAACGTGGGAGAAATCCTCTTCCAGCTTTTTTCAGTATACCATTTTTACATATAGTGCGCAAGGCAAAAGACCGGCAGCGGCGCAGGGAGGCGCTTCATAAAATGCGGGATCTGTCAGGGACTGTATTGTGAAAAATACAAAAATATAGGGAAAATCCCGGGGAAGGAAATGGACAAAAAAAACAAGTTGTGTTAGAATACACTGTATAATCATGTAATAAATGATGAGTTTTCCAGACTTTATCAAACAAGGAGGAATCTACCAATGGCTAGAAAAATGAAGACAATGGATGGTAATCATGCTGCGGCTCATGCATCCTATGCGTTTACAGACGTAGCAGCGATTTATCCGATCACCCCTTCATCCGTTATGGCTGAAGCCACTGACGAATGGGCTACCCAGGGGCGGTTGAACATGTTTGGCCAGACCGTTCAGGTAACAGAGATGCAGTCTGAGGCCGGCGCAGCCGGAACCGTACACGGTTCTCTTTCAGCCGGAGCTCTCACCACTACCTACACGGCATCTCAGGGTCTGCTTCTGATGATCCCCAACCTTTACAAGATCGCAGGCGAGAGACTGCCGGGCGTATTTAACGTATCTGCCCGTGCCCTTGCCAGCCATGCGCTTTCTATCTTTGGCGATCATTCTGACGTATATGCCTGTCGTCAGACCGGATGCGCAATGCTTTGCGAGTCCAGCGTTCAGGAGGTTATGGACCTGACAGCAGTTGCCCATCTGTCTGCGATTAAGGGAAGCCTTCCCTTTATCAACTTCTTTGACGGTTTCCGTACTTCTCATGAGATCCAGAAGATCGAGACATGGGATTATGACGATCTCAAAGAGATGGTAGATATGGATGCGGTTAAGGCTTTCAGAAGCCATGCTCTGAATCCGAATCATCCCTGCCAGAGAGGTTCTGCACAGAACCCGGATATCTTCTTCCAGGCAAGAGAGGCATGCAACCCGTATTACGATGCGCTTCCGGCTATTGTTCAGGAATATATGGACAAGGTTAACGCAAAGATCGGTACGGATTATAAGCTGTTTAACTACTACGGAGCAGCAGATGCTGAGAAGATCATCATCGCTATGGGTTCCGTATGCGATACCATTGAGGAGACCATTGACTACCTGATGGCAGCCGGCGAGAAGGTTGGCGTTGTCAAAGTACGTCTGTACCGTCCCTTCTGCGTGGAAGCCCTTCTTGCGGCAATCCCCGAGACTGTAAAGCAGATTACGGTTCTTGACAGAACGAAAGAGCCGGGCGCTCTGGGCGAGCCCCTGTATCTGGACGTAGTAGCTGCCCTTAAGGGAACGAAGTTCAACGACGTACCCGTATTTACAGGCCGTTACGGACTTGGATCCAAGGATACCACACCGGCACAGATCGTTGCGGTATACAACAACACAGACAAGCAGAAATTCACCATCGGTATCGTGGATGATGTTACGAACCTTTCACTGGAGCTGGGCGAGCCTCTGGTTACCACACCGGAAGGAACTATCAACTGTAAGTTCTGGGGCCTTGGCGCTGACGGTACAGTAGGTGCGAACAAGAACTCCATTAAGATTATCGGTGACAACACAGATATGTATGCTCAGGCATACTTTGACTATGACTCCAAGAAGTCCGGCGGTGTGACTATGTCCCACCTTCGTTTCGGTAAACTGCCGATTAAGTCTACATATCTGATTCATAAAGCTAACTTTGTAGCATGCCACAATCCTTCCTATGTACGTAAGTACAACATGGTTCAGGAGCTGGTAGACGGCGGTACATTCCTGCTGAACTGCCCCTGGGATATGGAAGGACTTGAGAAGCATCTTCCCGGCCAGGTGAAGAGATTCATGGCAGAGCACAACATTAAGTTCTATGTGATCGACGGTATCAAGATCGGTAAAGAGATCGGTCTTGGCGGACGTATCAACACAGTCCTTCAGTCTGCGTTCTTCAAACTGGCAAACATCATTCCGGAAGAGCAGGCTATTGATCTGATGAAGGCTGCCGCAAAGGCTACATACGGACGCAAGGGCGATGCCATCGTTCAGATGAACTATGACGCTATTGACGCCGGCGCTAAGCAGGTGAAAGAGATTCAGGTTCCCGAGAACTGGAAAGACGCTCAGGATGAGGATCTGACAGGAACGGCAGCTACCGGAAAGAGACAGGACGTTGTAGATTTCGTAAACAACATCCAGAAAGCTGTAAACGCTCAGGAAGGAAACAACCTGCCTGTATCTGCTTTCAAGGATTATGTAGACGGTACGACTCCCTCTGGATCTTCCGCTTATGAGAAGAGAGGTATCGCTGTAGATATTCCTGTATGGCAGCCGGAGAATTGTATTCAGTGTAACAGATGTTCCTACGTATGCCCCCACGCAGTTATCCGTCCCGTGGCTCTGACTGAGGAAGAGGCAGCCGCAGCGCCGGAAGGAATGAAGACACTTCCTATGACCGGTATGGCAAACTACAAGTTCGCTATGGTTATTTCAGCTCTTGACTGTACAGGATGCGGTTCCTGTGCGAACGTATGCCCGGGCAAGAAGGGTGCGAAGGCGCTGGCTATGGAGAACATGGAAGCAAACGTGGATACTCAGAAGTATTTCGATTATGCGGCAGAGCTTCCTGTAAAGGCAGACGTAGTAGAGAAGTTCAAAGAGAATACTGTAAAAGGTTCTCAGTTCAAGCAGCCGCTCCTTGAGTTCTCAGGCGCATGTGCAGGCTGCGGCGAGACACCGTATGCGAAGCTGATCACTCAGCTTTTCGGCGACAGAATGTATATTGCCAATGCAACCGGATGTTCCTCTATCTGGGGCAACTCTTCACCGTCCACACCTTACACGGTAACTCCGGAAGGTAAGGGACCGGCATGGTCAAACTCTCTGTTCGAGGATAACGCAGAGTTTGGTTATGGTATGCTCCTTGCTCAGAACGCTATGAGAAACGGGCTGAAAGCTAAGGTAGAAGCTCTGTTAGACTGCGACTGCTGCTCAGAGGACGTTAAGGCTGCAGCTAAAGAGTGGTTGGATACCTTCAGTGTAGGCGCAACCAACGGTGCGGCTACGGACAAGCTGGTAGCGGCATGTACAGCATGCGGATGTGACGAGTGCAAGGAAGTTCTGGAAGGAAAAGACTTCCTGGCTAAGAAATCTCAGTGGGTATTCGGCGGCGACGGCTGGGCATACGACATCGGATTCGGCGGTGTTGACCATGTACTGGCAAGCGGCCAGGATATCAATGTGATGGTATTCGATACCGAGGTATATTCCAATACAGGCGGACAGTCCTCCAAGGCTACGCCGGTAGGCGCAGTTGCTCAGTTCGCTGCAGGCGGAAAAGATGTTAAGAAGAAAGACCTGGCTTCTATCGCAATGAGCTACGGCTATGTATACGTTGCACAGATCGCTATGGGCGCTGACTTCAACCAGACCGTGAAGGCTATTGCCGAGGCAGAGGCTTATCCGGGACCGTCACTGATCATTGCTTACGCACCCTGTATCAACCATGGTATCAAGAAGGGCATGAGCAAGGCTCAGACAGAGGAAGAACTTGCTGTTAAGTCAGGATACTGGCATTGCTTCCGGTACAATCCTGCCCTTAAGGCAGAAGGAAAACCGGCATTCAGCCTGGATTCCAAGGCTCCGACAGAGGATTACAAGGCATTCCTGGATGGAGAGGTACGTTACAATTCACTGAAGCGTGCAAATCCTGAGAGAGCAGAGAAACTCTTCTCACAGTCAGAAGAGTATGCGAAAGAAAGATATGCATATCTGAACAAGCTGATCACTCTCTATGGAAATGAATAATTAAAGAACAGATTTAAATGGCCGGGAACCGAAAGGTTCCCGGCTGTTTTTGCGATTATGAAAAAATTTTCTTCTTCCAAACTGGTAAAAAACATTTTTTTTAGGTTGTGTGAAAGAAAAATCTTGGCTATAATGGATATCTTAGGAATTATAATCGTTTAATCTGCTAGGATCACATCTCAGAGACGTTAAGGAGGCGGACGGATGAGGAAAAGAGATGAAAGGCCAGCGAGGCCCCCTGGGATGATCAGTTTCAGCAATTTGTTTCTGGCACTTATAGGCGCCTTGTTTCTGATCTGTGCGTCAGTGGTGCTGGTACTGCATCTGCGGACGATCTATTATTTTGATATAGGCTATCTGAAGCTGGAGGAAGAGACGGGGATGAGCCGGGGGGAGATCCGGGAAAACTACGACGCCCTGATTGACTACAATCTGGCGTATAAGGGAATTGACAAGCTGGAGCTGCCGTCCTTTCCCATGTCCAAGTCAGGGGAAATTCACTTTGCGGAGGTAAAGAGGATTTTTACGGCAGTCCAGTGGCTGTTTCTTATTACAGGGGTGTTTACCGTGCTGGGACTGATACGCAAAGCCCCCAGAAGAGATTTTGGAAGCTTGAAGCTGATGTCCATTTTTTCGATCCTGATCCCGGCTGTTTTAGGAATTTTGGCGGTTCTGAACTGGGAACAGTTTTTTGTCGCCTTTCATCACCTGTTCTTTAATAACGATTACTGGATCTTTAATCCCATGACAGATCCGGTGATTCGGATTCTGCCGGACACCTTTTTCGCCCACTGTGCGGCGGCGGTATTGTTTTTCCTTGTGCTGGGAAGCCTGTTTACCGGGGCCTTGTACCGGATTCTTGTACCCAGAAGAGTTCAGGCGGAGGCTCCGAAGAGAAGGAAAAGGCATCATAGTTGAGGGCTTTTGACCCTGGCATCATAAGATAGAAGGAGGAAGAAAATGAAATTAGAAAATTTACCTCAATATGAATTGATTCTTCAGGAAAGTCTGGATGACATACGGACAGATGGATACCTGCTCCGGCATAAGAAGAGCGGCGCCCGGATCCTTGTGCTGGAGAATGAGGACGAAAATAAAGTATTTAATATCGCATTTCGGACTCCGCCGGAGGACAGCACTGGGGTGGCTCACATTCTGGAACACAGTGTGCTGTGCGGAAGCCGGCTGTTTCCTGCCAAGGATCCCTTTGTGGAGCTGGTAAAAGGTTCCCTGAATACATTCCTCAATGCCATGACCTACCCGGATAAGACCATGTATCCGGTGGCAAGCTGCAATGATCAGGACTTCTGCAACTTGATGCATGTGTATCTGGACGCCGTCTTTTATCCCAATATCTATCACAAAAAAGAAATTTTCCTTCAGGAGGGCTGGAGCTACCAGATAGAAGCCCCGGATGAGGAACTGATTTATAATGGAGTGGTATATAATGAGATGAAGGGAGTTTACTCTTCCCCGGAGAGCGTCCTGGACTATGAGATCATGAAAAGCCTGTTCCCGGATACCACCTATGGAGTGGAATCGGGAGGTGCGCCGGAGTGTATCCCCCAGCTCTCCTATGAAGAATTCCTGAATTTCCACAGGAAATATTACCATCCTTCAAACAGCTATATCTATTTATATGGAAATATGGATACGGAAGAGCGGCTTGCCTGGCTGGATGGGGAATACCTGAGTCATTTTGACAAAAAAGAGGTGGATTCCCAGATTCGGATGCAGAAGCCCTTTGAGCAGCTCCAGGAGAGATGCCGTTCCTACTCCGTGGCTGAGAATGAAGGAACCCATGAGAAAGATTATCTTTCCTATAATGTTGTGGCGGCTACCAGTCTGGACGTAATCTTATCCAATGCCTTTGCGGTTCTGGAGTATGCCCTTTTGTCTTCCCCGGGCGCGGCTCTGAAGCAGGCCCTTCTGGATGCGGGGATCGGGAAGGACATTTTAGGTTCCTATGACAGCGGGATCTACCAGCCGGTATTCAGCGTGATCGCCAAGAATACAAGCATAGATAAGAAAGAAATGTTTCTGAAGATTATTCGGGACGAGCTTGAAAAGGCGGCAAAGCAGGGAGTAGACCGGGACGCACTGTACGCTGGTATAAATATTATGGAATTTAAAGCCAGGGAGGCGGACTACGGCTCCTATCCGAAGGGATTGATCTACGGAATCAACGTGTTTGACACCTGGCTCTATGACGAAAACCGGCCCTTTGACTACCTGAAGCTGGATGTGTACGAAAAACTGAGGCAGAAAGTGGAGGAAGGATATTTTGAAGAGATTATCCGCGGATACCTTCTTGAGAATACCCATGCCTCTGTGGTGATTCTGCAGCCGGAGCAGGGGCTTACAGAGAAGAGAGACCGGGCGGTCAGGGAGAAGCTGAAAGCTTATAAGGATTCTCTCACCGAGAAGGAGCTGGAGGCGCTGATCCGTCAGACGGAAGATCTGAGAAGATTCCAGGAGACTCCCTCCACCCAGGAGGAACTGGAAAAAATCCCCATGCTCACCAGAGAGGATATCGGAAAAGAGGCGAGAACCTTTTCCAACATTCCTCTGTCCTGGGAGGGGATTCCTGTTCTGCACCACGATCTTTTTACCAATGGAATCGCTTACCTGGATTTTCTCTTTGAGATTAAGCGGATTTCCCAGGAGGATATTCCCTATCTGGGAATCCTGAAGGCAGTCCTGGGGATGGTAGACACGGAGAATTACTCTTACGGAAGATTGAATTATGAGATTAACAAAAATACAGGAGGCATCAGCGCAGGAGTCAGCGTATTCCCTGTTCTGAAAGGGGAAAACCAGTGCCGTGTCTTCCTGGGGGTTAAGGCCAGGGCTTTATACAGCCAGCTTCCTTTCGTGTTCCAGATGGCGGAAGAGATTCTGTGCAGATCCAAGCTGGACAATGACCGGCGGCTTTATGAGATCCTTGCCATGCAGAAGTCCAGGATGTCCATGTATTTAAGTTCTTCTGGCCACGGCACGGCCGCCGTCAGGGCTATGTCGTATTTCTCTGAGACCGGCGCGTACAACGACGCAGTCAGCGGAATCCGCTATTACCGCCTGCTTCAGGAACTGGAGGGGAATTTCCAGGAGAAGAAGGAAGAGCTGAAGACGATTCTGAAGGGGATGCTGGATAAGCTGGTATGCCGGGACGGCCTCCTTTTAAGCGTAACCTGTGATGGGAAGGGGCTTGAGGATGTAAAGAAAGCGGGAATGGAATTCCTCTCCCGTCTGCCGGAAGGCAGCGGAGAAGTTCTGGGCAGTCATCCCAGGATGGCTCTGGGAAATGAAGGCTTTACGACCCCGGGACAGGTGCAGTACGTGGCAAGGGCCGGAAATTTCAGAAAGGGCGGCTATGCGTATAAAGGTACCCTGCAGCTTCTGAAGGTTCTTATGAGCTACGATTACCTTTGGAATCATATCCGGGTTAAAGGCGGCGCTTACGGCTGCATGAGTTCCTTTGGCAAAAGCGGGGACGCCTACTTTGTCTCCTATCGGGATCCGAATCTTGAGAAGACGAATCAGGTATATGAGGGGATTCCGGAATATCTGGAAAATTTCACGGCTACAGAGCGGGATATGACAAAGTATATCATCGGGACCATCAGCGACCTGGATATGCCCCTTACGCCATCCACGGCAGGCAGCAGGTCACTTCACGCATATATCAGCGGCATTACCGATGAGGAAGTACAGCAGGAGAGAGATGAGGTTCTCAGGGCGGAGCCAAAAGACGTGCGGGATTTGGCGCCTCTGGTGCGGGAAATTCTCTGCCAGGATCATCTGTGCGTCATTGGAAACGAGACAAAGCTGAAGGAAGCAGACGCACTGTTCAGGCAGATGGAGCCTCTGACGGACTGAGAAGGACGGAAATATGGAAGATAAAAAATATAAATCAGGGTTTGCCGCACTGATCGGCAGACCCAATGTAGGAAAATCTACTTTAATGAATCACCTGATCGGACAGAAGATCGCCATTACCTCTAAGAGGCCCCAGACCACCAGAAACAGGATTCAGACGGTCTATACAAGCGAAAAAGGACAGATCGTCTTTTTAGACACGCCCGGCATCCACAAAGCGAAGAACAAGCTGGGAGAGTATATGGTACAGGTGGCGGAGCGGACGCTTAAGGAAGTGGACGTGATTCTGTGGCTGGTGGAGCCGGACTCTTTTATAGGAAAGGGCGACCGCCGCATTGCGGAGCAGCTTAAGAAGATTCCCGTTCCGGTAATTTTAGTTATGAATAAGATGGATACGGTGGATAAAAGAGAGCTGGCAGGTTATCTGGACGCATACCGGGAAGTGGGAGACTTCGCTGAGATGACAGCCGTATCCGCCCTGCGCAGCCTGAATCTGGAAGGGCTTTTGGAGATGATCTTCAAATATCTTCCGTATGGGCCGAAATTCTATGACGACGATACGGTGACAGATCAGCCCCAGCGTCAGATTGTGGCGGAAATGATCCGGGAGAAGGCCCTTCGCTGTCTGGAGGAAGAGATTCCCCATGGAATAGCCGTGTCCATTGAGCAGATGAAGGAAAGGCCCGGGGGAAAGATTGTGGACATCGAAGCCACCATTATCTGTGAGAGAGAATCCCATAAAGGGATCGTCATCGGCAAGGGCGGGGAGATGCTCCGCAGAATCGGCTCCCAGGCCAGAAGGGATATCGAGGGAATGCTGGAGCAGAAGGTGAATCTTCAGCTCTGGGTGAAGGTCAAGAGAGACTGGCGGGACAGTGACTATATGATCAAAAATTTCGGGTATGATAAGAAGGAATTATAGTCAAGATGGGAGAGCCTTTAAAACTTACAGGGATGGTGCTATCAGCCATGCCTGTCTCAGAGTATGACAAAAGAGTTGTAATACTTACAAAAGAGAGGGGGAAGCTGGCCGCCTTTGCCAGAGGAGCCAGAAGGACGGCAAGCCCTCTCCTTGCTCCCTGCAATCCTTTTTCCTTTGGGAGCTTTGTTTTATATGAGGGGAGAAACTCCTATACTCTGGTGCAGGCGGACATTTCAAACTACTTTCTTGAATTAAAGGAGGATTTTGCTGGCACCTGCTACGGCATCTACTTTATGGAAGTGGCAGACTACTATACCAGGGAGAACCTGGATGGGGGGCCTTTGCTGAATCTTCTGTATGTTTCCCTGAAAGCCCTGGCGAATCAGAAGCTGGACAATGAGCTGGTGCGCACTGTTTTTGAGATGAAAGCTATGATCCTAAACGGAGAATATCCCTTTGACGTGATACAGGATCCCAGACTGCAGGAGGCTACCCGCTATGCCCTGGCCTATGTGGCCAACGCCCAAGTGGGCCAGCTCTATACCTTTACGCTGAAGCCGGAGATACTGGCAGAATTTAAGCGGGTACAGCAGAAGCTGAATCAGAAAAACATAGACCGTCCCTTTAAATCCCTGGAGATTTTAAAAACGCTGCTGGAGGTGTAAAACTGGCTGTGGTTTGTTCCTAAACTCCAGGTTCGTGCTTTACAGAGAGAGATTTTATATGTATAATATATGGGATTCATTTACAGGAGAGACTGGTTTGCGGTTTTGCCTGTGAAAGCGCCGCAGGAAGCGGCATATCCGTTTAGGAGGAGAAGATGTGAAGGGAAGAAGCATGCCGAATCAGGCAGACTTTTATGGCCGCAGGAAGTGCGGCGGACCATACGGAATAATAAGGGGAGCAGCGCTGGCGGCAGCGGCAGCGTTCCTGCTTGGCGGATGTGATAGGCTGAATCAGGAGGAATACAGCCCCACAGAACCGGATGCGGTTACTGTCGCGGAGGACGGAAGGATTACCGAGTACGTAAGCGAAGATCTGGGGGAATCCTATTACAGCGAGACGGAGCTGGAGGGTATGATTACCTCCGAGGTGAACGCTTACAACCAGGAGAATGGAGAAGGCTCTGTCACGGTGGTCAGCATGGAGATTCAGGAGGGAAAGGCAGATCTTGTGCTGGAGTTCGCCTCAGCGGAGGATTTTGCTTCCTTTAATAATATAGAATTTTACTATGGCTCCATGATCAACGCCCAGTTGGCCGGATATCTGTTTGACACAGAGTTCAAACGGGTAAGGGACGGCGTGGTGGAAGGGAGCCCGGTTTCATACAGTCAGGCCATGCAGGATATGTCCGCACAGGTGCTGATTGTGGAGGGACCGCTGGAGGTCAAGGTTCCGGGAAGCGTGATCTATACCAGCACCAATTCTGAGGTGCTGTCCGACAGTGTGGTGAATGCCACCGGAGAATCCCAAGAGGATGAGAAAGAGGATCTGATTCTTCCTTCTAATGCGGTTTATACCAAAAATGAGGGGAGCTTTGAGGAAGAGGCAGCTAAGAAGAGAGTTTACATTATTTTTGATCAAAAATAGAAAGCTGGAGGAGAAAGATTATGGAAAAGACCATGGAAAAGATTGTGGCGCTGGCAAAGGGCAGAGGGTTTGTATATCCTGGCTCTGAGATCTATGGCGGGCTGGCAAACACCTGGGACTATGGAAATCTGGGAGTTGAACTGAAGAACAATGTAAAGAAGGCGTGGTGGAAGAAATTCATCACAGAGAATCCCTACAATGTGGGCGTAGACTGTGCGATTCTTATGAATCCACAGACCTGGGTGGCTTCCGGTCATCTGGGCGGCTTTGCGGATCCCCTGATGGACTGCCGGGAATGCCATGAGAGATTCCGGGCGGATAAGCTGATTGAGGATTTCTGCAAAGAGAAAGGGATGGAGCTTCCGAAGCCCATCGACGCATTCTCACAGAAAGAGATGCAGGATTTTATTGAGGAAAATCAGATTCCCTGTCCCACCTGCGGAAAGCACAATTTCACGGATATCCGGCAGTTCAACCTGATGTTTAAGACCTTCCAGGGCGTTACTGAGGATGCCAAGAATACTGTGTACCTCCGTCCCGAGACGGCTCAGGGTATTTTCGTAAACTTTAAAAATGTTCAGAGAACCTCCAGAAAGAAGCTGCCTTTCGGCATTGGACAGATCGGCAAGTCCTTCCGAAACGAGATCACCCCCGGCAACTTTACGTTCCGTACCAGGGAGTTTGAGCAGATGGAGCTGGAATTCTTCTGTGTGCCTGGAACAGATCTGGAGTGGTTCCAGTATTGGAGAAGCTTCTGCATCGACTGGCTGAAAAGCCTGGGAATGAAAGATGAGGAAATGCGGGTGCGTGACCATACGCCGGAAGAACTTTGCTTCTACAGCAAGGGTACCACGGACATTGAATTCCTCTTCCCCTTTGGATGGGGTGAGCTTTGGGGCATTGCGGACCGTACGGATTATGACCTGAGCCAGCATCAGAACGTATCCGGCCAGGATATGACGTACTTTGACGATGAGAAAAAAGAAAAATACATTCCGTACGTGATTGAGCCCTCTCTTGGAGCGGACCGTGTGGTACTGGCTTTCCTCTGCAGCGCTTACGATGAGGAAGAGCTGGAAGGCGGGGATGTGCGTACCGTTCTTCACTTCCATCCGGCTTTAGCGCCTGTAAAGGTGGGAGTTCTGCCTCTCTCTAAAAAATTGAATGAGGGTGCGGAGAAGGTTTATACCATGCTTTCAAAATATTTCAACTGTGAATTTGACGACAGAGGAAATATCGGCAAGAGATACCGCAGGCAGGATGAAATCGGTACGCCTTTCTGTGTAACGTATGATTTCGATTCAGAGACAGACGGAGCAGTGACTGTGCGTGACCGTGATACCATGCTTCAGGAGAGAGTGAAGATCGAGGATCTGAAAGCTTACCTGGAAGAAAAAATGGAATTTTAATGATCCTGACGGCCAGTTATGGTTTTTAGGAGAAATTTGAATTTTAGTATGGTAAAATAAAGAAATTTGTACTATAATCAAATCGATATTGTAGGAAATAGAAAGATAAACTTTTCAAACTGACAGGAGGATTTATCAAATGAGTGAATTAAAAGGTGCAATGATCATCGGACAGTCAGGAGGACCTTCTTCTGTTATCAATGCCAGTTGTTATGGAGCGATCAAGGCTGGCCTTGATTCTGACGTGATCACAAAAGTATACGGAGCGGCAAACGGTATCGTGGGCGTTTTGAATGATAAGCTTTATGTGATGGATGAAGAGGATCCCGAAGAATTAGAGATCATGAGATATACACCGTCATCCGCCCTGGGTTCCTGCCGTTACAAGATTGCGGATCCTGACGTAGATGATACAGATTACAAGAGAATCCTTGAGATCTTCAAAAAGTACGATGTCCGCTATTTCTTCTACAATGGAGGAAATGACTCCATGGACACCTGCAACAAGATTTCTAAATATATGAAAAAAGTAGGTTATGACTGCCGTGTTATGGGTATTCCCAAGACTATCGACAACGACCTGTTTGGCACGGATCACTGTCCGGGATTTTCATCTGCCGCAAAATACATTGCAACCTCTCTGGTGGAAGTATACCAGGACGCTCATGTATATGACAAAGGACAGGTTACCATCGTTGAGATCATGGGACGTCATGCAGGATGGCTTGCCGGCGCTGCTTCCCTGGCACGTGTGACCGGCTATGGCCCGGATCTGATCTACCTTCCTGAGGTGGACTTCAACCAGAAGGAGTTCCTTGAGGATGTAGAGCGCATCTGGAATGAGAATCAGAACGTGCTGATCGCCGTATCAGAAGGAATCCATTATGCGGACGGAACATTCGTATCTGAGGCAGAGACATCCGCCACAGACGGATTTGGACATGCACAGCTTGGCGGTCTGGCTGCGAAGCTTGCCGACGTAGTTAAAAATGCGATTCCGGGTGTAAAGGTTCGCCCCATCGAGCTTTCCCTGCTGCAGAGATGTGCGGAGCACTGCGCTTCCCAGACTGACTCAGATGAGTCCTTCATGGCAGGACAGGCTGCAGTTAACCAGGCGATTGCAGGCGAGACGGACAAGATGGTAGGCTTTAAGTGTACTCGTGACGAGAACGGTTACAAGTGCGAGACAGAGCTTCTGGATCTTTCCTCTGTTGCCAACTATGAGAAGAAGGTTCCCGTAGAGTGGATCAATGAGCGCGGAAACAACGTAAAGGATGAATTTATCGACTATGCCCTTCCGTTGATCCAGGGCGAGATCCAGATGAGAAAAGAAAATTCTCTTCCCAGATTTGTTCGCTTGAAGAAAGTAGTAGCAAACTGACATGGCAGACTGCCGCAGAACCACATAGTGTGGGACTGCGGCGGTTTTTTTATGATATAGGAAAGACTCTGTCGCTGACAGTCATTTTTTATAAAAAAATGATATTATGGGTGGCTGATGGAGACAGCTTTTATATTGAATACTGCAAACAATGATAAAATTTTGACAAAATAAACAAAGTTTTCAAAAAAATATTTGACTTTTTGATAATATATGATAAGATGAATGTGTGCGATGAAAACTCATTGTATCACACCGGTATTTTGACCGGTTTTTTTGCGCATATATGGATAGGTATTTCCGATAAATATGGATGCCGGGCATATGGCGCCCCAGGAAAGAGAACCTGCTCCGATCCTGGCGGAGAACACTGATACTTTTTTAGGAGGAATGAGCGACATGGCAAAATGGGTTTATATGTTTACGGAAGGTAACGCAGGGATGAGAAATCTCCTTGGCGGAAAAGGGGCCAACCTTGCAGAGATGACGAATCTTGGCCTTCCCGTACCCCAGGGCTTCACGATTACTACAGAAGCCTGCACACAGTATTATGAGGACGGAAGAAAGATCAATGAAGAAATCATGGGTCAGATCATGGAAGCCATTGAGAAAATGGAGGGTGTGACAGGAAAGAAGTTCGGCGATAAAGAAAATCCTCTTTTGGTATCTGTTCGTTCCGGCGCAAGAGCATCTATGCCGGGTATGATGGACACGATTCTGAATCTTGGTTTGAATGAAGAAGTAGTGGAAGTGCTGGCTGCAAAATCGGGAAATCCCCGGTGGGCGTGGGACTGCTACCGCAGATTCATTCAGATGTTCTCAGACGTAGTTATGGAAGTGGGCAAGAAGTATTTTGAGGAGCTCATTGACAAGATGAAAGCTGAGAAAGGCGTGACACAGGACGTTGACCTGAGCGCTGACGATCTGAAAGAGCTGGCAAATCAGTTTAAGGCTGAGTACAAAGAGAAGATCGGCGACGACTTCCCCACGGATCCCAAGATCCAGTTGATGGAGGCGATCAAGGCCGTATTCCGTTCCTGGGATAACCCGAGAGCGAACGTATACCGCCGTGATAACGATATCCCCTACTCCTGGGGTACGGCTGTAAACGTACAGATGATGGCATTTGGAAACATGGGTGACGACTGCGGAACCGGCGTTGCCTTTACAAGAGACCCGGCGACGGGAGAGAATGGCCTTTTCGGCGAATTCCTGACCAATGCCCAGGGCGAAGACGTAGTTGCTGGTGTGCGTACTCCTATGCATATCTCCGAGATGGAGCAGAAGTTCCCCGGAGCTTTCCAGCAGTTTAAAGATGTATGCAGGATCCTGGAGACTCACTACAGAGATATGCAGGATATGGAGTTTACCGTGGAGAACGGAAAGCTTTATATGCTTCAAACACGTAACGGCAAGAGAACCGCTAAGGCAGCCCTTAAGATCGCCTGCGATCTCGTGGATGAGGGCATGAGAACAGAAGAAGAAGCAGTGGCTATGATCGATCCCAGAAATCTTGACTCCCTGCTTCATCCCCAGTTCGATGCAGCGGCTCTGAAGGCAGCCGTTCCTATGGCGAAAGCTCTGGGAGCTTCACCGGGAGCAGCCTGCGGTAAGATCGTGTTCACGGCTGAGGACGCTAAGGCATGGGCGGCGAGAGGCGAGAAAGTCGTTCTGGTGCGTCTGGAGACTTCTCCTGAGGATATCGAGGGAATGAAGAGCGCTCAGGGTATTCTCACTGTCCGGGGCGGTATGACAAGCCATGCTGCCGTAGTGGCTCGTGGTATGGGTACCTGCTGTGTATCCGGCTGCGGCGACATCGTCATGGACGAGGCGAATAAGAAATTTACTGTCAATGGAAAAGAGTTCCATGAAGGAGATCCTATCTCCCTGGATGGATCTACAGGAAATATTTACGATGGCATTATTCCTACTGTGGACGCTGCCATTGCCGGAGAGTTTGGTCGGATTATGGCATGGGCGGACAAGTATAGAAAACTTGAAGTGAGAACCAACGCAGATACTCCCAGAGATGCCAGAAAGGCTAAGGAGCTGGGTGCGGAAGGAATTGGTCTGTGCCGTACAGAGCATATGTTCTTCGAGGGAAATCGAATCGATGCTTTCCGTGAGATGATCTGCTCTGAG
This sequence comes from Candidatus Choladousia intestinigallinarum, assembly GCA_018712605.1. GTDB lineage: Bacteria > Bacillota > Clostridia > Lachnospirales > Lachnospiraceae > Choladousia > Choladousia intestinigallinarum. The sequence goes on along the minus strand of DVGR01000107.1, from coordinate 2,054 downwards.
ACCGCAGAAGAGAGAGAGGCTGCTCTTGCAAAGATTCTTCCCGAGCAGCAGGGTGATTTTGAGAAATTGTATGAGGCCATGGAGGGATGCCCGGTTACGATTCGTTTCCTGGATCCGCCTCTCCATGAGTTCGTTCCCACAGAGGAAGAGGATATTGAGAAGCTGGCCAATGCGCAGGGCAAGAGCGTAGACGTTATCAAAGCCATCATCGATTCTCTTCATGAGTTTAACCCCATGATGGGACACAGAGGATGCCGTCTGGCAGTTACATATCCTGAAATCGCAGCTATGCAGACAAGAGCGGTAATCCGGGCAGCCATCAATGTTCAGAAGGCTCATCCCGACTGGAAGCTGGTTCCTGAAATTATGATTCCTCTTGTAGGAGATGTAAAAGAGCTGAAGTACGTTAAGAAGACCGTGGTAGAGACGGCGGCAGCAGAGATCGAAGCGGCAGACATTGACCTGGAGTACAAGGTAGGTACCATGATCGAGATCCCCAGAGCTGCTCTTACAGCCGATGACATCGCTAAGGAAGCAGATTTCTTCTGCTTCGGTACGAACGACCTGACCCAGATGTGCTATGGCTTCTCCAGAGACGATGCCGGTAAGTTCCTGAATGCTTACTATGACGCAAAGATCTTTGAGAATGATCCCTTTGCGAAGCTGGATCAGAACGGCGTAGGCAAGCTTATGGAAACAGCCATCAATCTTGGCAAGCCTGTTAACCCGAGCCTGCACCTGGGTATCTGCGGCGAGCACGGCGGAGATCCTTCCTCTGTAGAGTTCTGCCATAAGCTGGGACTTGACTACGTATCCTGCTCACCGTTCCGTGTTCCCATCGCAAGACTGGCGGCAGCTCAGGCAGCGATTGCGGATGCAGGAAAATAAAAAAGCTATCCCTCAGTAAAGTCGATTATCCAGTTTTTAGCAAAGCTGATTATCGTCTAACTAAGAGATAAAAACTACAAAACTACAATAATTAAAAACCAAATCATAAATAGACCTTATTGGAAAATGCTCGAGTAATTACAGAGCAGTTCTATAAGGTCTATTTTTATTACAGGAGTAAAAGAAAAAATGTACTAGCCGAGAGTGTAACTACATGATAACTATATGAAGCGGTGATATAATGAGGACAAAAATAAGAAGTGAGGTGAAGCTCTATGATGTATCCGTATATGACACTGGCAGATGAAACAGAGATAGCCCATTCTCATCTTATTGAAGAAAACGGGAAAAGAAAAGTGTAGCGATGTTTGAAGAACTCTTACACAGTAATGCACATTTGTTATACAAATATGCGGAAAATGGAGGGATTCAGATTGCCTAAACTGTTTACGGTAAGTGGATATACGATATATTTTTGGTTCTGCTGAAAATGAAGAACCAATTCATGTCCATGTATCCAAAGGGAAACAAACAGAATAAAAATAACTAGAGCTAGAAAATAGAATCGAACAAATACTGAAAACGGGAAAAATGTTCAAAGAGAGAGTATATAACACGGCAACAGTTATATGTTCTCTCTTTGAATTTGCGGTGGCTAAAAATATCTTGATTTATGCTTTTTTTCACAAATTACCGGCGCTTAATGTGGAACCCAAGTTGTCATTTGACGCCATATGTCGTATTTGTTTTTTACTTTTTTAATATAATTTTTACAGATTTGAGATGATAAGACACAGGAGGTTCTGGTATTGAAAAGCTGAAATGTGAATCTTCCCTCTTTTTGTATTGATCAACCCTTGGTCTTTTAAAGTGGGGATTTGTCGATCCACGGTACGAGGACTGATACCCAGGAAATTGCTGATCATTTAGTCCTTTTTATATGCAAAAATTTAAGTAAAGGCGGAGAAATGACAGAGGGAAGTGCTTATGCGGTTTTGGTCGAAAAAGAAAGCGGAAATCTCTAATGCCACGGAGCTGTGAGCCTGAGATGTGCTGGATACCTCTTCCTCCTATTTATGTGCAGGCACGGGGCATGGGAAGAGTTTTCATGCTGTAATCCTAAACTAATACTTCCAATGGGGAAAAATCCATGATACAATGATGGA
>DVGR01000106.1 GCA_018712605.1 Candidatus Choladousia intestinigallinarum | reverse complement strand
CCTCGTCAAGTTCTAATTCTTCTACTGCAGTTCTTACGTCTTTAGCAGTTCCCCATTCTCCAACATGTGCTTTTAGCCTTAATCCTTCTTTTTTTGCGCGCCGATAAATCCCTTTAAAATTTTTAATAGGTTGCGCTGATTCATTACCATACAAATCAATAGAATAAAAATTTTTGTTTCCCCAAAAACGAGATAAACAATCTTCTAAATAACTGATAGAGCAATGTCTTGATAATCCAATTTGGAGCCTTAATTCTATATCGGGAGCGATTTCTTTTTGAGCGCTTGTAAAAGCATTAACCAACTCATCAACATCATTATTAAAAAATTCCTTTAACCCCCAAACATCCTCACCAATTTCAAGCACAGTTATTCCATCTTTCTTCGCTTGTTGAAAGGTTGCTCTGATTAAAATTTTTCTCATCTCGGCGCTATTAAAATCTTGAGCAAAATATTTTTGACTCCATTGATGCATCTCATCCATTGATGACAAAGGACTACCTAATGACTCAATTTTCTTACCAGTTACCTGATATATGAACATTCTATTTCCACCAAGCACAAAATGATTATGCAAGTCTGCCTTAGGATACTTTCTTAATTCTTCCAGATTTCTTTGTTCTAATGCATACATGAAACTATTCATAAATCAATTCTCTCCTAGCTATTTGATTTTCTCCACAAATTCTGAGGTTGTCGCTTTGCATAGAAATATTATAGCACCCATATATGAATTTTTTTATTTCTATTGATGATAGATAGCAGAGCTAGCCACCCTCGTCAACGGTCTTCTGCAAAGAACCTGCCGCAAGCTGAATATCCAGGTGCCACATTCCAAAGCTACATTAAGAATAGATACCATATAGGGGAGAATGCACAGGCCTTAGAAGCGGTATTTGAAAGCGGTGTTCTAAACTGTTCTAAAATCGAGTAAAAGCAAAAGCCCCGACTTTCCTTAGAAAATCAGGGCTTTGAACATAATTAACCACTGGAGCATACGGGACTTGAACCCGTGACCTCCACACTGCCAGTGTGGCGCGCTCCCAACTGCGCTAATGCCCCAAAAAATTTAAATATCAACACTGTTCATTACTATACCATATTTTTAGTCAGGATGGAAGAGGAAAATTAAAAAAATACTGAAATTCACACGGTCTGATTTTTATGTGAGCATAAATCATCCCGTGTCATACCTGATGGCTGAACTGCGAAAGAATTAAATATACAACAAAAAGAGAGATAAGTCGGCAAAAAATGACAAAATAATAAAAATGTCAGGATTTCCGGACATTTTCAAAAAAATGAAAGTTTTCAAAAGCGGGGATTTTTCATATAGTAGTTCTGCAAAAGATATTTTGTTCGTTTAGGGGGTGATGGGAATTCAGAATATGGGAATGGTACTGCTGGCAGCCGGAATTGCTCTGTGCATGTTTGAATATACCCTGGAATTTGGCGCCACCCAGGCCCACATGGGCAGCGTCAAGATTTTCAAGCTGGCAGGACTGCTTTCGCTGGTTCAGGCGGCGCTGCTGCTTTTAAGTATCCTGTTTTCTATTCTGATTCTGCAGACAGACCAGCCGTTCTGGACAAATAAGATTCTTCATGGAATTATAACGGCCCTGCTGCTTTATTATGCTCTGACGGTTCTGAAGGGGGCTGTTAAGGGCGATGGCTTTGAAGAAAGACGACAGGGAGAACCGCAGCTTCGGGAAATTTTCCGCCAGGGACTGCGGGCAGGGGGCAAAACCTTTGCGGCAGGTATGGCAGCGTGGTACCTGGGAAGGCACAATCTGTGGCAGCCCCTTTCTCTGTGGGCGGTTCTTTTTGCGGCGGCAGCAGGAGGACTTATGTATGGCTTTTGGTACGGAACCCGCTGGAGAAAGCAGATCTGTTTTGCGGAAGGTATTTTATTGCTGCTTATGGGGCTGGGGGTCTTTGTACGAAGATAGGATGTAAAAATGAGGAGGAAATATGTTATGAGCGTAACACATAAACTGGGAAGAACGATGGTAAGCAAAGGGATAGACGGTGTTCTGCATTATGTGAAAAAGGAGAGGGAGCAGGGGCTCTTGAATCTGGTAGATATCGTGGAAAAGATTGCCGGGGATATGTTTCAGGAGAAGAGCTACCAGGGAGCCAGAGATCTGATCCGGGACAAAGACGGGAAGTGGATGCAGTACGTAAACCGCCTACTGGACGAGACCGATCCCCATGTGCTGAAAATGCACGCTTTAAATCTGGGATACGAAGCGGCATACTATGGTACAAAAACTATTCGCCAGAAAAGAAAAGAGCTTCAGTGCAATGTGCCCTGGCTGATCCTGCTGGATCCCACCAGCGCCTGCAACCTTCACTGTACAGGATGCTGGGCGGCAGAGTACGGGCATAAGCTGAATCTCACCTATGAAGAGCTGGACGATATTATTACTCAGGGAAAAGAGCTGGGAATCTATTTCTATATGTATACCGGGGGTGAACCCCTGGTGAGAAAGAAAGATTTGATCCGCCTGTGTGAAAAGCATTCGGACTGCATTTTCCATGCTTTCACAAACGGAACGCTGGTAGATGACGCATTCTGCAGGGAGATGGTACGGGTAGGAAATTTGTCCCTGTCATTGAGCCTGGAAGGATATCAGGAAGTAAACGATTCAAGAAGAGGGGAGGGTACCTTCGGCAGAGTGATGGAAGCCATGGATCTTCTCAAATCCTACGGACTCATCTTTGGGACTTCCATTTGTTATACCAGCAAAAATATTGACACCGTCACCTCAGATTCTTTCCTGGACATGATTATAGAGAAGGGGTGCAGGTTTACCTGGTACTTCCACTATATGCCGGTTGGAAACGATGCTGCTGTGGAACTGCTTCCCACAAAAGAGCAGAGAGAGTACATGTATCACCGGGTGCGGGAGATCCGTGGAAAAGAAGGAGGCAAACAGATTTTCGCCATGGATTTCCAGAATGACGGAGAATTCGTGGGCGGCTGTATCGCAGGCGGAAGAAACTACTTCCATATCAATGCAAACGGCGATGTGGAACCATGTGTTTTCGTTCACTATTCCAGCGCAAATATCCGGGAAAAATCCATGAAAGAATGTCTGAAGCAGCCGCTGTTCATGGCCTACCGGGATGGCCAGCCCTTTAATGAGAATCATCTCCGTCCCTGTCCCATGCTGGAGAACCCAGAACTTCTCAAAGAAATGGTACATAAATGCGGAGCCCATTCAACAGACCTGCAGTCTCCTGAGAGTGTAGATCATCTCTGCGGCAAGTGCAGGGAATATGCAGACGCCTGGAAGGGCAAAGCAGATGAGCTCTGGGAGGGAAATGCCCACCACACGGAATACTATCAGAATTATAAAGATGCGTACAAAGAGGAAGACAAGCAGGAAACGAAGGTCGGGGCTTGAGTGATAAAAAAAGACGGAAAAAAAGCATAGGATCTGTAATTCCACTTCTGCTTCTTCTGATCATTCTCTATGAGTTCTTTAAAGAATCAGGTCCTGCTATTGCGGATCAGCTTCTGCAGACAGATTGGAGATACTTTTTGCCGGTAGTTTTTCTGGGGATTCTATACGAGTGTATGGATGCGCTTCCCTACTGGCTGCTGATGAAATATGAGGGAGAGAAGATTCGATACGGAGATGTGGTACGGCTGGTTTATCTTGGAATCTTTCTGAATGTGACCACCTTCGGAGCGGGAATTAAGCCGGCACAGACGTATTATCTGCACAAAAAGGGCGTGGACACGGGAAAAGCATTCTCTCTGATGACAATACCTTACGTTTTTCATAAGACGGCCATTATGGTATACGCCGGAGGAGCGCTGCTTTTGTGGGGAAATACACTTATTGATCTGTTTGGAAACGGCCGCTTCTATATTTATGCCGGTTTTCTGCTGTCCGCCGGAATCATCCTGGCTTTGATCCTGGTGTGTACCTCAAGGCGTCTGAACCGATTTCTTGCAAGTCTTCTGGAAAGGCTTTCAGGACGAAAGAAAAAGTGGTCTTCTGTTCTGGATACATGGAGAAAGGCCCTGGAGGATCTGCGGCAGGAGAGCAGCGCCCTGGTGAAAAATCCCTTCTATTGGGGGATGGCCCTGGGGCTTGATATTCTGAAAATGACCTGCTATTACAGTATGCCGTTTTTTGCGGTAAAAGCAGTGGGGGGAGAGGTTTCAGTTTCTTCTCTTCCTATTATTATAGGGATATATGCCCTCATTCAGATCCTGGCCGGGGTAATCCCCTCCACCGGGGGACTGGGCCCAGCGGAAGTTCTCTATCTTCTAATGTTTTCACCCCTGTTTGGAGAAGCTGCAGCAGGATCTACCATGGTGCTTTGCAGGATGGGAAATTACTATCTTCCTTTCCTGATCGGTATGGCCGGAGCTGTGGGGACAATGAAAAAGAAAAAAGAGAAAAATAATTTCGCCTGACACAATTTTGTGTCAGGCGAAGAAATTTATTTGGTAGAATCAGTCTGAATAAAGGTAAAGGTTACATCCGAACCACGAACTAAACCGGGGCCTTGAGTATCCACCCGCTGTTCTTGGTTCACTTTTTTTGCTTTGAAGGCCCAGTCAAATTCATCCGGGGTTTCGGGAAGCAGCAGGCTTCCAAAATGGTTTGCTTCAAGCCTGAAAGAATTCTCCATCCATTTCCCGGTGCGGGGGTCAAAGAAGGTAATCTCATAGATATCATAAGGACGCAGTCCACGAAGACGCGGCTGAGGACAGTCCTTTTCCAGATATCCAAAGATGAGATCCCGTTCTTTTGTGGCGGCTGCATAAGCCCAGCCCCTCCAGCCGGTGGGGGCGCCTGCTTTGCAGGGGAAAAGAAGATCTGGCTCTGGGATCAGATCCTGATATCTTTTGCCCTCTGAGAGTATGAAGTCACGGTAGTACCTGGTCTGATAGCTGGCGGGGAAGGTCATTACATCCCAGATTTTCCAGGGATTTTCTTCTGGTTCCACGTTGGCGCTCCACCCTGCCTCAAAGCCGGCCAGGTTCCCTCCGAAGCCGCCGGAGAGCAGGCTTCCATAGAGGGAAGAGCGGAAGTTCATATGGTCTTCCAGGCTGTCTACATTTCCAAAAATATTTTCAACCAGCTCACCCTTATTGTTGGTCATAATAGCTACATGACCGGAATAGTAAGGTTCTCCGTTGATGGCGGGAACCGGGTGCTCATCCTCAAAAATATCTTCCATCAGCCAGTAATGTTCATGGTCACGGAAATTTCCGGTCTGATCCATGGTCTTCCATTTCTGTTCTCCCAGGCTCCCGAAGGCGGTTTTGGTTGAACCGGGAGCGTTAGTCCCAAGAAGGGTACCAAAGGGCGGCGCCCCGTACAGGTCAATCATCAGGTCAATCGGTTCATTGAATTCCCTGGCATCTATAGTATAGGATTTTACATCAAAATGAATGGGGCTGAAAATCGTATTGTTGGCCTGGTACCGGGCGCTTAGATACTGGATATACCGGGTATATACCATGGGCCAGTCGTAATAATACTTCCAGGTTTTGGAGGAATCCCGGCGCAGGGCTTCCATAAATACGGTAAATCCGTTGGCATTCAGGTAGTTAACTTTTTTATCAAAAGCCTGGAAATAGGCAGGATTGATCCTGTCATAGTCTGGTACAAGATCCTCATAGCCTTTTATCTTTCCGGGGAAAAAGAAGGGACGTCCCCCCTCGTTGTGCATATCCCGGGCAGTGATCACACGGCCAGGATCTTTCTTGAACCAGTCCTCCACTCCGCAGACAGCCCAGGCGTTTCTGATACAGGTATCGTGTTCGTCAGGAATCGTAATGGTGTAGGGTTTCCCGTCTTTGGCCCAGGTGGGGTAGGCTACAATGGTTCCGATACAGTTATAACCCTGGCTTTTGCGGATGCGGATCATATCCTTCAGGGTCATATCCGGGCCGGGTTCATGGTGAACATCGTCCTCTGTCCAGGGGAAACGGTAAGTGGCCAGGGGCCACCAGGTATCGCCCACCATAACGTAGGGAGTGCCGTCGGCGTATTCCATGGCATGCCCGTTTTCTGTGGCACGGATGATGCCCCTGCGGCAGGGATTCTCTTCCTTTTCTTCTTCCGTCCATTCCAGGGCGAAGTAGCCGCCGGAAATGCCGGCAAGGCCAACGTCCGGTACAGAGGAGCCGGTGGTATACGTCCAGGCGCCGGGGGCGGTGGCTGTCATGCGGATTTTCCAGACATTGTCTCCATCCCAAAAGCCATAGACACGCTTGTCAAATCCGGGACCCTTTAAGTCAGCCCAAACAGTTACATCTGTGTAAGGATTGTTGTAAGTATTGACGGAATGCAATGTAATTTCATGTACATCCCACATATGAATTATGGATTCTTTCATTTTTTCCTCCTTTAGAAATTGTATAGAATGACAATAAGAGGTAGAAATGAAAACGATTACAAAATCATTATTACCATAAAGGGACAAAAATGTCAATAGTGGATAGAAAATTATTTGAAAAATATGTAACAGTTCAGCCAGCACCATTCGCAAAACCGCACTTCGTGCTAATTGCGGCTGCCGCCGCTGTTTTGCTCATCTTCGGGTGCTCAGCTCATCAGGTATGACACGGTCTGATTTTTATGCGAGCATAAATCATCCCGTGTCATACCTGATGGATGAACTGTTACAAAAATATAGAAAAATGGAAAAGGAGCTGCTGCGTTAAACAGATTCGGTACTTTGATACAACAGCTCCAAAGGAAGGGGTTATATTCGGCGAGTGGTCTCGTTGATTCTTAAAAGCGGTTCAAAAATGCTCTCACGATTTCCAAGTTCCGGGACGGCGATTCGGGAAAGAAGGAGATTAGCGGCTTTTTTTCCTATAAAGGTTGGGTCAAGCGTAACAATAGTAGGCTCTTTTCTGAAAAGATCACTGTTGGTTATGTTGCCGTAGGAAACCACAGAAATATCTCCCGGGACAGAGATTTTGTTGTGATATAAATATTTGTAAACGCCGATGGCCATCTCGTTATTCCCTACTACAATGGCGGTGGGGCGTTTGGGAAGGTTCATCAGATAACGGCAGCCTTCTGCTCCCCCTTCTTCGTTGAAATGGCCTGAAGTGTAACGGTAAATATAATTCTCATCAGCCTGAATACCGATACTTTGCATGGCATCCGCAAAACCGGCCAGACGCTCCCGGCCCGTGCTGGTTGAAAGATCTGAAGTGATGAAAGCGATATCTCTGTGTCCGTACTGGAAGAGGTGACGAACCAGGGCTTGAATGCCCCCATACCCATTTGATCCTACAAAATCCCCTTTGAATTCAGGGGCGGAAATACTGCGGTCTACCAGAACAAAAGGAGTTTTGGCGCTCAATTCACTGACAAAATCATCGTTTTTGCCGGTGGTGTTTAGTATAATGCCTGCGGCGTTAGTATTTACCATTCTTCGCAGGCATTCTCGCTCCGCCTCCGGCGAATCATCTGTACTGGCAATAAAAAGGCTGTAGTTTGACTGCCTCAGTATATTCTCGATCGTCCGGGCCATCTGGGTAAAATGGGAGTTGGAGATATTGGAGACGATGAATCCGATGGAGGGATTGGTGGCGGTTTTCAGGTTTCTTGCGGCGGCATTGGGAATGTAATCGGTTTCTTTTATGGCCGCAAGAACACGGCTGGCCGTTTCCGGGCGGACCGTCTCGGCATTATTAATCACTCTTGATACAGTTGCAACAGAGACGCCGGCTCTGAGAGCTACGTCTTTAATCGTAATTTTATCCATAATACGCTCCAGGATTTTTGTTGATTGATTATATAGTATAAGAAAAAACTGGAAAAATGTCAATTCTTACTGATAGAGTTAAAATACACAAAAATAAAACGATTACAAAAATACAATAAGAAGAAATGGTGAATAAAATTGTAAAAATGTACTAAAAGTGCTATTATAACCAAGAAAATATAGAAGAATTGTTGACTTTTACAACCGTTTATGGTATCTTGATGTTACAAAATGAAAACGATTACAAAACAAAAGACAAAGGAGGAAAGCGAAATGAAAAAGACGCTTAAAAAGACTTTGGCCCTGACGGCTGCCGCTGCCATGATGACAGGATCTCTCATAACTGGCCCGGTATCCGCACAGGAGAGTGACAGAACTTTGAATATTGGGATTGGATCAGAGATCTCAAATCTTGTTCCCATGTCCAACAATGTGGCAGTATCCAACCGGGATGGGCTGATTGTATTTGCTCTCTATGATCCCCTGCTCTGGTATAATACGGAGACAAATGAGCTGGAGCCATGGATTGCAACAGAATGGAGTCACAATGAAGAGGGGACGGAATGGTACTTTACTATCCGGGATGATATTGTTTTCCATAATGGGGATCCTATGACAGCAGAGGATGTGGCATGGTCTATTAATCTGATTCCAGAAAATCCAGTGGTTACAGATCAGAACATTCCTGGATTTGACCGGGCGGAAGCAGTGGATGACACGCATATAACCGTTTATATGGAGGAACCTTTTGCGTCTACAGATAACTTTTTTGCCTCCTACCATATGGTAATGCTGGATAAGAGCTACCAGGAGGAAGTTGGCTGGGAGGGCTACATTGAGCATCCTATTGGAACTGGCCCTTATAAATTTGTGGATCGGGCCATCGGAAGCTACGTTTCCATGGAGGCTAACGAGGATTATTGGCAAGGAGCACCGGAGATTAAGAAGGTAAACCTGAACATTATCCCGGACGCTAATTCCCAGCTTCTCTCTTTAGAGACCGGGGAAGTGGATGTGCTTCAGAACGTATCTCTGCAGAACTGCGAGATGGTAGAAGGCATGGATGGCTATGAGGTAAGCTACTGTACAGCGGACACCGTTGCCTATATCCAATGGGGCTCTCAGTCTCAGCTCAATACAGATGAGAATCTTCGTCTGGCGATCTGTGCAGCCATCGACCCGGAAGCCATCAATACTGTACTGAACAAAGGTCATACAGAGGCTGTGAGCTGCATGATAGCGCCAGGACTACGTTGCCGCCCCGAGGATGGAACCTTTACTACAATTCCTGCCTATGATCCAGAGAAGGCCCAGGAGTATCTGGATAATTCAAACTATGATGGCAATCCCATCGTAATCGTTGTGCCGTCAGGCGCTAAAGAAGAAGCAGTGTGCCAGGTGATTCAGGGGAATCTGCAGAATATAGGAATGAGTGTGGAACTGAAGGCAGTAGATGGGGCTACCCATCAGACTCTTCTGAGTGAGGGGAATTTTGATATCAGTGTTTATTCCGGTCTTCCCTCCCTTTATGACTGTAACCTGCTTTACCAACTCTTTATGCCAGGAACGCAGAATTATGAAAACTCTAAGAGTGAGTACAAAGAAGAGTTAGGTGAACTGGGACAGGCATCTGCAGTAGAAATGGATGAAGAGGCTCGGACGGAGATTTTCCGTCAGATGATCGAGATTATGAATACACATGTACTATCGATTCCTCTGTATCAGGACTGCAATACCTTCTGCTACAGCACAGACGTGGCCAATGTAAAGGCGATTCCGGGAACCAATGTCCGGGTGGACGGATGGAGTTGGGCTGAATAAGGAGAAACTTTTTTTTAGATGACCGTGTTTTAAGCTATGAATGAGCAGGCTGGCGCTGTCCTGCAATCTGGAGCCCGGCCTGCCCTTTTTATGAAGTTTTCCCTGGAATAACCAGGGGGAAGGAGGGTTTTATGCTGAAATACATAGGGAAGCGTCTCCTGATGATCATTCCTACTTTTTTGCTGCTGACGCTTCTGGTGTATACCATTCTGTCCCTGTCTCCGGCTGATCCGGCCCTGATGCGTCTGGGAACTACGGCCACGGAAGAGCAGATTGAGGAAATGCACCATGAAATGGGACTGGATCGGCCCTTGCTGGTACGCTATGGGACGTATATGTGGGATCTGCTTACGGAAGGGGAGATGGGAACCTCCTGGGTGATGCAGACAAATGTAAAAAGCGAATTTATTGAGAGGCTGCCAAACACTTTGGTTTTGACTGGTCTGGCTTTGCTGCTGACAATCTGGGTGGGGATTCCCGCAGGGATTTATGCGGCAGTGAAGCAGAACAGTACAGGAGACCGGGTTACCATGATTCTGGCCATGCTCCTAATCAGTCTGCCGAACTTTTTCCTGTCCCTGATCTGTCAGATTGTCTTCTGTCTCAAACTGGGCTGGTTCCCGGTGACAGGAGCCGGATCCTTTGCGCATTTTATACTGCCTTCCATTATGCTGGCGGCCAGTCGTGTGGCAGGACAGGTTCGTCTCACCAGATCCAGTATGCTGGATGTGCTGGGACAGGATTATATCCGCACAGCCAGCGCCAAGGGCTGTTCAAAAATCCGGGTAATCTGCTATCACGCTCTGCGCAATGGGCTTCTGCCGGTTATCACCAACATAGGAAATAATGTGGGAGGACTGGTGGCCGGAGCTGTTACGGTAGAGACGATTTTTGCCATACCCGGTATCGGATCTATGCTGGTGAATGCGGTGCGTACTAGTGATATTCCTCAGGTTATGGGGCCTATTATTTTTATTTCGCTGTTGGTTTGCGCTGTTAACCTTTTGGTGGATATTTTGTATGCTGTGATTGATCCCAGGGTCAAGCTCCAGTACGGCTAATAAAGGGAGGAATTGAGATGCTGAAAAAAAGAGCGAAGGAGATGGAGCGGGCGGCGGCCAAAGGCAGTATGTCTCAGTGGGGGCTGATCTGGCACCGCTATAAAAAGAATAAGCTGGCGGTTATAGGGCTTGTGGGAATTGTACTTATGATGCTGGTGTGCTTTACGGCTCCTCTCTATATCAGTTGGAACCGTGTTATCTATCAGGATCTTCTCCAGGTGACCATTTCTCCCAACAGCGATTTTTGGTTTGGAACGGATCAATTCGGACGGGATTTGTTTGCCAGGATTTTATGGGGCGGGATTTATTCCCTGGCCTCAGGCTTTATTGTAATGGCCGGAGCCCTGGTGCTGGGAATGATTTTCGGAAGTATTGCAGGGTATTTCGGAGGCCTTGCGGATACTTTGATCATGAGACTGATGGATGTGTTTATGTCTGTGCCGAATCTTTTGATGGCCATGACTCTGGTGGTGGTATTTGGACAGGGAATCACAAGCTTGTGGCTTGCTTTAGCCCTTTCCAGCTTCCCGGGAATAGCCAGGACGGTCCGGTCTGCCATTCTCACAACACGGAGTTCGGAGTACGTGGATGCGGCCAGGATTTATGGGTCTTCCACGGGGAAGATTTTGGTGAAGCATATCCTTCCCAACTGCATGGGGCCAGTGGTAGTGTCCTCCACTTTGATGCTGGGGTCTACCATTTTGGGAATTGCAGGAATGGGATTCTTGGGAATTGGAATCGCTTCTCCTACGCCGGAATGGGGTACGATTCTCTCTGAAGTGGGAGATTATATCCGGTTTTATCCTTATCTGGGGATTTTCCCGGGAGCGGCCATCGCCCTCAGCGTTATTTTTATTAATTTCGTTGGAGATGGGCTCAGGGACGCTCTGGATCCAAGAATGAAGAAGTGAGGTGAGGCGGATGGAAGCGTTATTAAAGATAAAGGAACTTTATGTTCAATATAATACTGACGATGCGGTGGTTCATGCGGTAAACGGGGTGAATCTGACAGTACATAAAGGAGAGGCTCTGGGACTTGTGGGAGAGACCGGGGCAGGAAAGACCACCACTGCCTTAAGCGTATTGGGAATCCTTCCGGAGCAGGTGGGAG
>DVGR01000105.1 GCA_018712605.1 Candidatus Choladousia intestinigallinarum | reverse complement strand
GGGACTGAACACGGTAATTGCTAAAGCCGAAATTAGAATTGTCAGTACGGTACCTAATAACTTATTCCAGACTGTCACACAGATTTCTAAGGCACTGTCAATGTTTTCTTTGACGAACATATAGTTGTCATAGAAGTCAGAATCGTAAAAATCATCTTGCTTCTGCAGATACGCCTGTCTCATAAAAGCCTTATAAAAGAGAATCTTTACGTTTTTTATACACAAAAGATTGAGCATTTCATTGAAATTTCCATTATAGCCGCTGATCATATTACAAACCAGCAAAAATAGAAATGCATATAGAAGTATGGAGATTTCTGTGGCTGATACAATATAATTTGATATAGCTTTAAAGGAATATGTAACACCAAAGCGAGCCAAGGCTGCAACTAGAACATAAGCACAATTTAAAGAAAAAACAAAAGGTGCCGATTTGAATGAGAGTACACAATAATAAATGATTTTCTTCACTTCAATCTCCTTTTCTCTGCATATTTCCAGAAATTATTAAAGCATTATAATAAAACTGCTAATTCAGCACATCTGGTTCACCTCTTAAGAGATTATTTTATAAATGGATAGGTTAACACGGTACTAGGGATTTTAAAACGTTGCACTAACAGAAAGATAATGAGAATTCTATTACTTTGAAATATTTATACAGATAAAAGTATATTTATAATTATAGAGTAAATTTTATTATATACTAAAAATACGGGTGACGCAAGCAATATTTAAGTAAAAGGATAGTTACTGTTCACAAGATACGAGTGAACAGTAACAAAGGATAGGCAAACAGCAGCAGAATTGATATAATAAAGGCGAAAAGAACCCGTTCTTGCTGAGTACGATTTTATACCTGCAAGGAAAATTACAAAAGGAAGTTGGCCTAAGTTATGTATGTGGATTTCTATAAAAAATACTACCGTATTTCTATAATATCCGAGTTTTTCATCGTTCTGATCAGCCTTTTCCTGTTTATTCTTCTGCCCTCCCGCATGGAGCGCACGCTTTTTATTGCAGCCGATCCCGGGGACAGCAGGATCTGCTATTATATTCCTGGAAAGCTGGTCTCCGCAGATGCTTTGTCTGGAACCATTTCAGAAATACATTCTGAATCCTATAAAGGCGGAAGCCTTCTGTGCTTTGCCCTGGAAAAAAATCCCGGGGAGGATGAGATCACGGAAGTTTCCATTGCGTTTCAATGTTCAGGAACCAAGCCCAAAGGACAGACCGCCCTGCCAGCGGATCATTCTTTCCTGGAATGGGCCGAAGAAAATACTGCCTGCCAGTACGCCTGTGCGGAGGAAGGCTATTTCTTTGCCGCCAAACAGGAAGGAGACTACAATACAGGGCATTTTTACAGTCTTGACCAACCGTCGGGTATTATCCAAAAATGGCAGCTCTGGGGCAGCCTGATCCTGGGAGGCGTTTACCTCTTCATTCTGGAACTGACGGCCTTTTGGGGGCGAAGCAAGCGTAAAAATAAGGACAGGAAATACTGGAAGCTGGATGAACTGGCGAAAAAATACATCCTGGCGCAAAGCAGCCATGATGCCCCGCCTCTGTTAAAGAAAAACCGCATGGTCTTTAAGGGACTTCTGTATTTCCAGTACGTGCAGAAGCTTTTTCTTTTGGTCGTGGTGGGCCAATGGTTTGCACGTCTCCTTGACGGCTCTCTAAAAAAGACCTTTTTTACAGGAACCCTGGGAGCGCTGCTTCTGTCCTTTCTCCTGTATTATATTTTATATTTCTTTCTGTACATAAAGGAGTACAAAAAAATTCTCTCCATAGGAGACCGCAATCCTGCCGGAGCCGCCCGCTGCCTTTACGACCTGACCTTGATAAGCGCTCCCGTACACCGTTGGACTCTCTCGGATCTGAATTTGGCCGTGTTTATGATGAAAACCGAAAACTACCGGGAATCCGCCCTGTTTTCCAGAGAACTGTGGCATTTATGCGGGAAGAAGAAACAGGGGACACAGTATCTTCAGTACCTTTACGTCCAGTGCTGCTGCTTTCATTATATGGGAAAAGAAAAACAAGCAGGCGCTTATCTGGAAGCAGCCTGGCGTGAGATCTCAAAAAATCCCAAAAATAAATACGGCCGGAAGGTGGCTTCAAAACTTAAACAGCTCCAGCCTCTTTATGGCCAGTCTGATACTGCGGGCAGCTCTGCCCCTGATGAGGAGGTGAGGGATCCGTGAAAGCGGCGTTCAAAGCTGTGTTTGTATTCTTAGTTTTTGTTTTTCTCCTGTATGGAATCCCAGGTGAAAAAGACAGCAGCGTAAAGCTGCCAGCGGGAACCATATATGTACAGGCTCAAAAAGAGTCCTTCCCTGATCTGCCCTTGGAAAAAGAGGTGGCTGTATTTGACGAAAACGGCAGTGAAATTTGGCGCCTTGAGTCTCCCGCATATGTAGAGACAGTGATGCTTCCGGACGGCACTCTGCAGGACCAAGTTTCAGGGCTCCATCCCTCCGGCTGCCTCCTATTTGTCAGCATGGGCGGAGGGATGGGCGGCGGCGTGTGGGATACTGCCACCCGCTCCTGGATTCTGGAAATACAGCAGGGGGAATTTACCTTTACAGAACAGGACGGCATCCTTCTCTCCTTCACTCTGGGAGATCAGTGCTATGACGCAGGGTTCCGTCCCCTTCCAGAAAATGCGCAGCCTTCATTTAAAATTGATGGCCAATCCCTTATAAATACTCAGGATTCCTCAGGTCAGAAATACATTGCCAAGGCAGACGGCACCTATTTTCTCGGTTTTGATGATTTCATCCTTAAAAACGAACTCCTGGAGGCCCCTCTTCCACAGGGCGGCCTGGAAATTTTTCAGACCTTCCAGGATCGCAGCATGGTAGTCGGCGGCAGTTACAATGCCACTACCGTGATTGGCGGCAAAGCCCATTGGCGAGATCTCCGCTACTTATGCGACAGCAGCGGAAACATCCTGTACCGCGACTGGAACCGCAGCTCCATCGGATATGCAGTAGACCAATACGGTGAACTGGACAGAAGGTATCTGGAATTCTCCAGCGTTGACGGAGTACCTTCCCAATTCCTGGATCTGGAAACAGGGAATCCTATCACGCTCCCGGAAGGATGGCTGTGGCTGACTTATAAGGGAAACGGGCTTTTCCTGCTGGAAAACAACCAGGAGTATTGCATCTATGACGCCAAAACCCATTCCCTGGGCCTTTCCTTCCAGACGAAGCTCACACGGACCAGGATTTTCTTGTTCGGAAAAGAGAGTTATGCCCTCCAGTCCCGCTCAGGAACTAAATATAACCAGCTTCTCATAGGAAAGAAGAAGGTCGAGCTGGCAGAAGATACCGAATCCCTGGATATTATTCCGGGAGACACCCCTGTGATTCTGGAGAACAGGGCGGACGGCACCTGCTCAGCTTCCTATATTCTGGATGCAGAAGGAAATCTGCTTTATAAGGGGGATGGGCCGATCCTGAGTGCAGATAGCGATTACTATATTGAAAAGTATGACACGGAGTATAAAATTCGTTTGAGATGAGAACTGCATGAAATAGTCTTATAAAAGGTAAGGACAGGATAAACATGGAATTTTTATATGAATATGAATACGGAGCAGAAGAAACAAAGGTGCTACAGCAGCTTACCTACGGACAGTTAAAATCTGATCAAAAAAATAAAAAAGCTTTGCGCTCTCTGCGGTTTGCGCACTGCCTATTGGGAGCTGGCTACATTTTTCTTGCAATCTCTTTCTATTTTTCTTCTGATTCAGAAACAAAAAACTTTTGCCTGGCAGTATTTTTACTGCTGGGAGGGTTATGGATTTTTATCGGTTTTACAACCACAGGATTCCTCTGGAATTACAGCGC
>DVGR01000104.1 GCA_018712605.1 Candidatus Choladousia intestinigallinarum | reverse complement strand
TTGTGGAAGAATGCCAAAGCTGGATCAAACTGGCTATAAAGTGGGTAAGACATCAAGAAAGCCGGTGACATTATTAAAATAAAGCAGACACGCTTTGCCTTGTGACAGGTATAGGTGTCTGCGTTTTTTTGCTGAAAATGGAATATGATTGAGGCGCCGGAAAGATTGTGTTATACTGGCAATACGGAAAGTCAGAGCACATAAAGGCGGCCTACCCTCCTACTATCGGAGGGGCTAACCCTCCAGACGAGAGAAAGGAGGGCGATGCCAATGTATGTTACATATCAGGACTTGGTTCAGATTGGAATATTCATTGTAGCCCTTGTAAGTCTGCTTTATCAGATATTCAAGGGAAAGAAATAGCCGCCACTACTGCAATAGTGACGGCTGGCCTCGTTTGAGGTAAAGTGTCTGTTATTGGGTAGGCCGTGTGTTTCTGGCTTTCCCCTTTTCTAATATCAATATAGCATATCTGGCGGCGGAGTGCAAGCGGTAATGCTCAATTTTGAGTAAAACAGGGCTTCATATAGATTGAAATAATGGTATAATTATGGTGTGATTATCCCATAAAAGAAGAGAGGGGTGCAATATATGCCGCAGATCATTCCGATTAAAGATTTAAAGAATACTTCTGAAATATCCGAAATGTGTCATCGGACGAATGAACCGATCTATATCACAAAGAACGGCTACGGAGATATGGTTATCATGAGCATGGAGAGTTTTGAGTATACCATGAAGCAGATAAAAATGTATGAAGATATCGAAATTTCCGAAAGACAAATCAAAGAGGGAAGGGTAAAGGATGCAAGGAGATCCCTTTCATCTATGAGAGAACAGTATGGCTTATAATCTGATCGGATATCGGGAAGCTGTACTGGTTGACATGGGTTATGTGATCGTATTCCGGATTGAAGAAGCTTCTGTATATGTGGTTGGTGTTTTTCATCAGTTGGAGAATTATAGAAAGAAAATAAAGTAAATGCAGGCATTGGATCTAAGAAAAGGTTCAGTGCTTTTTTCATGAGATGGAGGAAGTGTGTATGGAAAATAACAGAAATAATATTTATTTCACAGATTTTCACAAAAATTAGCACTCACCTCTTGACAGTGCTAATAAAAGGTGTTATAGTCCGAATATAACAAGAGGGGAGGTTTGATTATGAATATCAGCAAATTTACGCAGAAGTCTATACAGGCTGTGAATGATCTTGATAAAGTAGCATATCAGTTTGGCAATCAGGAAGTAGAGCAGGAGCATTTGGTGTATGCCCTGGTCCATCAGGAGGACAGTCTGATTGAGAAGCTGATCGAAAAGATGGAAATACAGAAGGAATATTTTGAAAACCGGCTGGAGCAGGCTTTAAACGCCAGGGTAAAGGTGTCCGGGGGGAATATCTACATCGGACAGTATCTGAATAAGGCCCTGGTAAGCGCAGAAGATGTGGCCAAGCAGATGGGAGACGAATATGTGTCCGTAGAGCATTTGTTTTTGTCCCTTCTGAATCATCCAAGCCCTTCCATGAAGCAGTTTTGGAAGGAGTTTGGCATTACGAAGGAGAGATTTCTCCAGGCTTTGTCAACAGTCAGGGGGAACCAGAGAGTGACCACCGACAATCCTGAGGCTACCTATGACACGTTAAATAAATATGGGCAGGATTTGGTGGAGAAGGCCAGGGATCAGAAGCTGGATCCAGTAATTGGCCGTGACGGGGAGATCCGCAACGTAGTAAGGATTCTTTCACGTAAGACTAAAAATAATCCTGTGCTGATCGGTGAGCCTGGCGTGGGCAAGACGGCAGTGGTGGAAGGACTGGCCCAGAGAATTGTCCGGGGAGACGTGCCGGAGGGGCTGAAGAACAAGAAAATATTCTCACTGGATATGGGAGCGCTGGTAGCGGGCGCCAAATACCGGGGGGAGTTTGAAGAGAGACTGAAGGCGGTTCTGGAGGAAGTGAGGAAGAGCGACGGAGAGATCATCCTCTTCATAGATGAGCTGCATCTGATTGTGGGCGCAGGTAAAACGGACGGAGCCATGGATGCCGGCAACATGTTAAAACCCATGCTGGCAAGGGGTGAACTCCACTGCATCGGCGCCACGACTTTGGACGAGTACCGGAAATACATTGAAAAGGATGCGGCCCTGGAACGGCGGTTCCAGCCGGTTCTGGTGGATGAGCCCACAGTGGAGGACACCATCTCCATTCTCAGGGGTCTCAAAGACAGATATGAAGTATTCCATGGGGTGAAGATCACGGACAGCGCATTGGTGGCGGCGGCCACTTTGTCTCACAGGTATATCTCAGACCGGTTCCTGCCGGATAAGGCCATCGACCTGGTAGATGAGGCCTGCGCCCTGATCAAGACAGAGCTGGATTCTCTTCCCACAGAGCTGGATGAGCTACAGAGAAAGATTATGCAGATGGAGATTGAAGAGGCGGCCCTCAAAAAGGAGACGGATAAACCCAGCAGGGAGCGGCTTGAGACTCTTCAGAAGGAACTGGCTGAGCTTCGGGATGACTTTAATTCCAGAAAAGCCCAGTGGGACAATGAAAAGAAATCAGTGGAAAAGCTTTCTGCCCTCAGGGAGCAGATCGAGGATATGAATAAGCAGATCGAGCTTGCCAAGCGCAACTACGATCTGAATAAAGCGGCGGAGCTTCAGTATGGGGAGCTGCCGAAGCTTCAGAAGCAGTTGGAGATTGAAGAAGAGCAGGTGAAAAGCCGGGATATGAGCCTGGTTCATGAGAGCGTTACCGAGGACGAGATTGCAAGGATCATCTCCCGATGGACAGGAATCCCCGTGACAAAGCTGACCCAGGGAGAGCGGGCCAAGATCCTGGCTTTGGACGGGCAGCTCCATAGGAGGGTGATCGGACAGGATGACGGGGTGACGAAAGTGACGGAGGCAATCCTCCGCTCCAAAGCCGGCATTAAAGATCCTACAAAGCCCATTGGCTCCTTCCTGTTCCTGGGCCCCACAGGCGTAGGAAAGACAGAGCTTGCCAAGGCCCTGGCAGAAAATCTTTTTGACGACGAGCAGAACATGGTCCGCATT
>DVGR01000103.1 GCA_018712605.1 Candidatus Choladousia intestinigallinarum | reverse complement strand
TCTAAGAATCCGTTCATCAGCGTCTGCCTCCACATAGATTTTCACATCCATCAGATCCCGGAGCCTTTTGTCTGCCAGAAGCAGGATTCCCTCTATGAGGATCACCCTACGTGGCTCGATCCTTATGGTCTGATCCGAACGGTTATGCTGGGCATAATCATATACCGGGCAGTCCACGGCCTCCCCCCTGCGCAGCTTCTTAATGTGCTGAATCAGAAGATCTGTCTCCAGAGAATCGGGATGATCGTAATTCATAGTCTTGCGTATCTCAAAAGGCACTTCATCCTGCCTTCTGTAATAATTATCATGATACACCACTGCGATCTGATCGCCAAATTCCTCTTTCAGCCGATTTGTAAAGGTTGATTTGCCTGAACCTGTGCCCCCGGCAATTCCAATTATCTTACATTTCATTTTCTCTTCCCGTACCTCCTGCCTTTTCATCGTCCCATAAATCTTTTTTCTTATCTTACCATCCTTTCCAGTCTTAGGCAAGACAGAAGAACCGCAGGACATGATCTTAAGTCCTGCGGTTCTTCCCGCTGCTTTTTATTCTGGGCGGCAAAGTCTGCGCTTTACTCTTCAAATACTACTTCTGTGTGGTGCAGTGCTCTGGCCTCCAGCAGCTCCTTAAAGGATCCATAGCCGCTTTCCTCAATATTGTCATTCCAATAGTATCCTTTCAGTTCATCCATGTATTCCACGTAATCACAGATATAAATATCAATTTTGGATACGTCATGATCCTGAACGGCCAAGGTATCTGTGCTGTTGCCATACTCACTCATCAGTTCCCCATTGGCATCCAGCACTGCGACAAAGCAAAGATCGCTTCCCTGTTTAACTGACATAGAAAGCTCGAAGGGCGTCTTGGTGACAGACGCAACTCCAATTCCATCCTCGTCTATGTCGTTTACTTCCTTGGTCACAGTCTGGGTATGGTCAATCTCAACATCCACGTGGAAATCCCATTCACCCTTCAGGCTCCAGCTATTGTAGGAATTGTAGTACTGGGAAACTTCAGGATACATTTCATAGTATTGGTTCATCATCTCTTTGAAAAGCTGGTGTTCCTGCTCCTTTTGCTCCTCTGTAAAATTCTCGTAGTCGTCCTCGTTCAGTCCCAGCTCTCCCATAGCCGCATCATACTCATCCTTCAGTTCCTGCGGAATCTCGGGAATATTGGATTCCGGCAGCAGCCCTGTGATCTCATGGATATTCAGGTCAATGGAGAAAGATTCCGGTATCTCTACCGTATTGAAATAGTCCTCCATGGCCGGGCCTCCCACAGCTCCCAGGCCTGCGTCTGTATATTCCTCCATGCCAAGGGCCTGGGCGATCTCGTCCAAGGTCTCCACGGTCATGTTGTCCGGGTCAAAGCCTTTTTCCCGCAGGAATGCGTCTCTTGCTTCGTAATACTCGTCCGCCTTCTCGTCATCGGTGTCAGTCAGGCTCAATTCAAGGCGCAGCACTCCGGCATACGTGTTTTCATCTATGAATTCTCCGTCCAGGTCCCCTTCCAGGAACTCGAAATCCGGGTTGTAGCTGAAGGAAAGGCTTGCGCTGTCTTGATGGGCCGTAAGGGTCAGCTCTTTTTTCCCAAATTGATCCTCAAGGGTCTCAGGGAACGGTTCCTCTGAGTGGATGACCATAGACAGATTCAGAGATTCGTCGTTGCAGTAAATCTCTGACAGAGATATCGTTACGCCCTCTGAAGTCTTGGTATAAAGAGAGTCAGCGGATGTCCCGGCTTCCGCCGCCCCCTCTGTCTCCCCTTCTGCCGCAGCGCTCTCCTGCACGGCCGTCTCTTCAGACTCGGCAGATGCCAGGGGCTTCGCATATTCGCTGTAGTCACCGGAAAATCCAAGGGAGCTTCCCAGCTCCTGGAATACATTTCCCAGCAGGGGAATATCCTCCGCCAAAGCGGGATTGGAAATACAGATTACAGAAAATACGGCTGCAGCCGCCGCAAGGCCCCCTGCTGTTTTGGGAATTGTAAAGAAACGCCTTTTCTCTTTCTTCTTCTCTCCTGCTGCTTTCTCCCTGCTAAGCATCCTGATTTCCGCAAAAGCCTCCTGCTGCGCCTTCTTCACAGACTCCGGCACCTCAAACTCTCTTCCCAGCACCTGCCTTGCCTTTTCATCCAGCCGTGATTCTTCCGCTGAAGAAAAGTCCATTCTTTTTTTCATCTATATATCCTCCTTTTGTCTGTGTTATTTTCTGAATTTTTTCTGACCCCTGGACAGGTTTTCCCTCATATACCTGCTTAAGCTGCTCCCTGGCTCTTTTGAGCCGGGTCTTAACTGTATTTTCGTTCAGCTCCAGGATATCTGCAATCTCAGACACCTTAAATCCCTCTACATAGTGCAGGATCAGAATCACCCTGTATTTTTCATCCACCATAGCCAGCATTTCATGGAACTCGAATTCTGCCATGGACAAGTCCTGGCCGGCCGCTTCAGGTACCTCCCAGCTTCCCCATCCTCTGTAATGTAAGAGAATCTGGTTGCAGTGGTTGATGAGGATCCGTGTCATCCACGTTTTGAAATACTCTGGCTTCTTCAGCGTGGAAAGCTTTTCAAAACAGGTAAGGATTGTATCCTGAATCGCATCCGCAGCGTCTTCATCGTTTTTCAGTATGCCTCTGGCCACCTTGTACATTGCCAGGCTATTGCGCTCCATCAGTTGAATAAATGCCTCCGTGTCAGAGGCCATCGCGCGTTTTACAAGCTGCAGCACCCTGCTCCCCTCCTTTATATTTTTTTCTTTTTCATTTGGCTTAATTTGTTTGCCTTACACCTATTAGATAGAAAAACACAGAAAAAGGTTTCATAATCATCCGACAGAAACGTAACAGACAATAGAAGTTCTCCTGCCTCTGAATTGCTTTTGCCGCTGTTTTATGATATACTTTCTGAATACGCATTATCCTTCCGCCTCCCAGGCGGATGATAAGCACTACGGAGCAAAGGAGCGCAGAGATATGAAAGTGATGGAATCTGCTGAGAACTATCTTGAAACGATCCTTGTACTGCATAACAGGCTTCCCCAGGTCCGCTCCATTGATATTGTAAATGAGCTGGGTTTTTCCAAGCCCAGTATCAGCGTGGCCATGAAGAATCTCCGGGAAAAAGGCCTTATTCTTATGGATAAGGACGGCCATATCACCTTAACGGACAGCGGCCGCCAGATTGCGGAGATGATCTATGAGCGTCATACTCTTCTTACCAAATGGCTGACCGCCCTTGGGGTAGATGAGAAGATTGCCGCCGAAGATGCCTGTCGCATTGAACACGTGATCAGCCAGGAAAGCTTCGAGATGTTAAAAAAGCATATCAGAGAACACACAACCCCGTCAGTATAACTGACGGGGTCATTTTCTGCCGGATCCGCACATAAATCTTATGTACAGATCTTTATTTCTAAAATATTTTTAATTAGATTCTGGCAACGCCGCTCTTTACAGCCGCATCCGCCACAGCCTTCGCCACGGCATCCTTCACTCTTGAGTCAAAGGCAGCGGGAAGGATGTAATCTGCACAGAGCTCATCATCTCCTACAAGTCCTGCGATAGCATATGCAGCAGCCACCTTCATCTCATCGTTGATATCGGATGCACGTACGTCAAGAGCGCCGCGGAAGATACCCGGGAATGCCAGCACGTTGTTTACCTGGTTCGGGAAATCACTTCTTCCTGTAGATACAACGGCAGCTCCGCCCGCCTTAGCCTCGTCCGGGAAGATCTCCGGAACGGGGTTTGCACATGCGAAGATAATCGGATCCTTAGCCATGGTCTGAACCATCTCTTTTGTCAGGGTGCCCGGTGCGGAAACTCCGATAAATACATCTGCTCCCTTGATCACCTCTGCCAGGGTTCCTTTTTCCATCTTCTTATTGGTGATCTCAGCCATCTCTTCTTTAATGGGATTCAGTCCCTCACGGCCCTTGTAAATAGCGCCGGTGCGGTCTGTCATGATTACGTTCTGAAGTCCCATGCTCATAAGAAGCTTAATGATGGCGATACCTGCGGCTCCTGCACCGCTGGTTACGATCTTTACGTCCTTGATATCCTTTCCAACCAATTTCAGGGCATTGATCAGTCCTGCCAGGGTGATCACAGCGGTTCCGTGCTGATCATCGTGGAAGATGGGGATGTCACAGCGCTCTTTCAGCTTCTTCTCAATCTCAAAGCAGCGAGGCGCACTGATATCCTCAAGGTTTACGCCGCCAAAACTTCCTGCCAGGAGAGCAATGGTGTTCACAATCTCATCCACATCCTTGCTGCGCACGCAGAGAGGAATGGCATCCACATCACCGAAAGCCTTAAACAGGACACATTTTCCTTCCATAACCGGCATACCTGCTTCCGGTCCGATATCTCCAAGCCCCAGTACGGCCGTACCGTCTGTCACTACTGCAACCGTGTTCCATCTGCGGGTCAGATCATAGCTTTTGCTTACGTCCTTCTGGATCTCCAGACAGGGCTCTGCAACGCCCGGTGTATAAGCCAGTGAAAGAGCTTCCTTGCTGTCTACCGCCGCACGGGGTGTAACTTCCAGTTTTCCTTTCCACTCATAGTGGAGTTTCAGTGACTCTTTTGCGTAATCCAATGTCTTTTCCTCCTCAATTTATCTCTGTCTTCCTGCCACCGCAGGATATACTTTCATTTTACTGCTTTTTTCTCCCCCGTCAACCACTTTTCCACAAATATTGTAAAAAATTTAACAAGGTTTATCTTCCAGGGTATCTACACAGTGGAATCCCTTTGCCCGCAAAAGCGCCTCCGTCTCTTCTATATCATCCGAATGAAGGATAATCGTGGGATGATGGCTCATTTTGCCGAAGGATGAGTAGGTGTAATTGATGCTGATATTTCCCTCCTGGAATACTCCCAGCAGGCTGTCCATCATCTCCTGCTCTTCCTCCACGTCCACGGCGATCACCTCGCATACTCTGGTCACAAAGCCTTTCTGAGTGAGAACCTGCTTAGCCTCCTCCGGCTTGTCCACCACCATGCGCAGAATGCCGAATTCCGGCGTATCTATAGAAGAAAATGCGTAAATTTTCATTTTTTGTTCATGAAGGGCCAGAGTCACCTGTCTGAGGCTTCCCGGTCTGTTTTCTACAAAAATTGCCAACTGCTTAATCATGTTCTTCCTCCTTTTTCCCTTTCCTTTTATAGTCCGTCTCCCCTGAGATCCGTCACCCTTTTTGCCTTTCCTTCAAAACGCTTCAGGCTCTGGGGCGCCACAATAGAGATTACCGCATCCAGTCCCAGAAGGGCCTTCAGGTTCTTCTTAATCCGTTTCTCCAGCTCACCCAGCTTCCCATAGACATCCAAAAGCCGGTCGTCAATCAGCTCTACGGTAACGGTCATAACATCCAGACGGTTCTTTCTCTCGACCTTGATCTCATAATGGGGCCCGATCTCAGGAATCTGAAGCAGCACTTCCTCAATCTGCGTGGGGAATACGTTCACGCCACGGATGACCAGCATATCGTCGGAACGGCCGGAAAGATTCTCCATGCGCACCGTAGTTCTGCCGCAGGCACAGGGCTCATACATCAGCCTGGAAATATCCTTTGTCCTATAGCGGATCAGCGGAAGGGCCTCTTTTCCAAGACAGGTCACCACCAGCTCCCCTTTGCTCCCCGGAGGCAGAACTTCACCTGTCTGGGGATCAATAATCTCGGGAATAAACCAGTCCTCGTTTACATGCATTCCATGCAGTTCCGGACATTCCCCTGACACGCCCGGGCCGCACAGCTCGCTCATTCCATAATTCTGGGTGCAGAGGAATTTCTTTCCCCATATCCTGTGCATCTCGTCACGCATGGGCTCTGTCATACCTTCGCCCCCGAAGAGGCCGATCTTGATCTTAAGATCCTCCTGGGGATCCAGTCCCATAGAGCGGATGACTTCCCCTATATGGAGGGCATAGGAGGGAGTCGCTACCAGAAGCGTCGTGCCCATATCCTGCATAAACATAATCTGTTTTTTTGTATTTCCAGAGGAGGTGGGCATTACGGAAGCCCCGATGTTCTCAAGGCCGGCATGGAGTCCCAAAGCTCCTGTAAACATTCCGTAGCCAAAGGCGATCTGGGCAATATCGTCTGGAGAAGCGCCGCCCATGCAGCAGATTCTGGAAACATTATTGGTCCATACATGCATATCGTGACGTGTATACCCCACTACCGTGGGCTTTCCTGTAGTTCCTGAAGAAGCGTGGACACGAACCAGTTCCTTCCTGGGAACGGCAAACAATCCGTCAGGATAATTTTCTTTAAAATCTGATTTATTTGTAAAGGGAAGCTTCTGGAGATCTGAAAGCTTCTGTATATCCGCTGGCTTTACTCCTGCCTCCTCCATTTTCCTGCGGTACGCAGGAACCTTTTCATAAATATACGCTACCGTCTGCTTCAGCTTTCTGAGCTGAATACATTCGATCTCTTCCCTGCTGTAGGTTTCTTCCGGCGCCCAAATCATTTTTTTATCCTCCTGGTTTTAATTTTCGTGAATTAACGTGCTAAAGAATTATAACTGATTTTTATGCGTTTGTCAACCGATGTTTCAGGTTTCCGGCAGGTCGCTGAGGATTACGTTCCGCAGTCTGCGGATCAGAGAGCCTGTGCCTGCTTCCTTTTTCTGCTGCATGACCAGAATCGTCATACCCCGAACCGGAATATTGGCAAAATAGCATCCCAGCCACCCATCCCAGCCGTACTCCCCCTTATAGCCGATGAGAGAAGCTCTCTCCGGCCAAGTCATAACCCGCATAAAATGTGAATAGGAGTAGCCCTCAAGCCCCCGCCACATTTCAAAAGCCTGCTGCTGGGAAGCAGTCAGCCCGCCGCTTGTCAGAAACCTTGCAGTCTCCGGCTTCAAAATTCTGTGTCCCTCAAAAGTCCCCCGGTTCATTAGCATCTGGGCAAACCTTGCGTAATCTCCCACAGTGGACACCAGCCCGGCCCCTCCTGACTCGAAAGCAGGCGGAGCTTCCATTGTATTGGAAATCATCAGATGATTTCCCGTATAAAGGCGCAGATTTCCATCCTCTCCCGTCTCATACACGGATGCCAGACGGTTTTGCTTTTCCTGGGGCACCCAAAATCCTGTATCTTTCATTCCCAGAGGGGTAAAAATATTCTCCTCCAGAAATTTTCCAAAAGGCATGCCGGAGGCAGCCTCAATGACGGCTCCCAGAACATCCGCCGAAAAGCCGTACTTCCAGGAAGCGCCGGGAGCGAACAGCAAGGGAAGCCCTGCGATCCCTTCCGCAAACTCCCTGGTGGAAACCGGATGCCCTGCTTCTGCGCCGGCCATGCACGACTCCAGATACTCCAGGGCCTTCCGATCCGCAGAAGATTCCAGGCTGCCGTACCCCAGACCAGATGTCATCTGCAGAAGCTGATGAACCATGACCGGCTCCGCCGCCCTTCTCCCATTCTCTGTTTCTATATACGCCCGTTCAAATTCCGGCAGGTATTCTGATACATTCTCCCCCAGATCCAGCCTGCCCTGCTCCATAAGAATCATGGCCGCAGCCGCTGTTATGGGCTTTGTCATCGAATACAGCCGGAAAATGGTATCTTGTCTTATGGGAATTTTCCGTTCCATATTCGCCCAGCCGGCTTCCACATATAAAATCTCTCTGCCGTTCTGGCGCACGCACAAAAGGATCCCCGCCGTACTTCCCTGTTCGACCGCCTGATCCATCAGCTCCCTCACTCTCTTTTCCGTCTCCCTTGCAGGCATTTTCTCACCTTCTCTTTCGTTCCTGTCTGTCCCGCCCTGTCTCCCACTTTCTACTATTTAATATATATCTATCCCCATTTAAATGCAAGGAAGTGTTGATATACAGGCGCAGGCAAAAAACCCTTTACTCTTCCCGGATCTTTTTTTATAATATTCTCAGTGACTTTTTTCTACTAATCACAAAGGAGGAATTTTAATGAATCCCCGTAAGATTCTTTGTATTGCCGCAGGCATCTTTTCAGTATGTATCTGTGGGTTTACTGTCTATATTTTCAGAGACGCCGGTCTTCCTGTACTGGCACTGAACCTTGGCATTCTCGCCTTCCTTATGGTGACAGCGGGAAGCGCCGTCCTTTTCGGTTTCCGCCGTGTCACTTCCCTGGAGACTGCTCTTGACAGAGCCAGTGATCGGCTGGAGGATTCCCCGGAGGACTTCCTGCCGGAACACAATACAGAAGGCCAGGAGCTGTTCTCTCACGCTTTTCTGGATTCCTGCTACGGCAGATACTGCTGCGCTGTTGGCAAAAACCCGGAAAGCTCCTGCGATCTAGAAGATTTCCTGAATCTGGAAAATCTGAAAACATACACGGGCCGCAGTCTCCTGAAAGCGGCGGCGCCTGTGCTCATGGGAGCGGGAATTCTCGGAGGGCTGATCAGCCTTTGCCTGAATCTTTCCTCTGTGTTTGCCGTAAATTCTTCATCCGCCCGCAGCCCTTACGCTTTCCTGGCTTATGCCCTGGTTCCCTGCGTGTGCGGCCTGGCGCTGTTTCTGGCGTATTCCTTCTCCCTAGCCTCCTGTTTTGAAGGTTTGGAACAGTCCCTGGATCGTTTTCTGAAGACATACAGCCTTTCTGTACGTCCTTCCTACAAGACGGATTCTTTGAACCGCCTCTTGTCCGTATACCGTTCCAGAGAAGAGATGACCCAGGATCTCACGGAAATTTTTGTGGCCCAAATGGGAAAAAGTTTTGAGCAGGCTGTCACCCCCGCCTTTGAAAAAATGGAGGAATGCGTCCGCCAGATTACAGATACCTTCCACAGCAGCCAGCAGGCCTTAATGACCGAGAGCTGTGAGACGGTAATCCGCCAGATGCGACAGGAACTGATTTCTGATTTTGCTCAGATTGACAAGATGCTGAACAGCCTGGCCAAGGCCCAGAGCAGCTACGGCGATTTTATGGAGCGGACTCTCAGCCGGCTGGAGAAAGTCTCCGCCGCTCTGGAAGAAAATATCGAAAATGCCGATGCCTTTCATTCTCAGTCCCTGCGGGATTTAAACGCCGCGCAGCGGGAGACCGTCCGGGCTGGGGAGGTACAAAAAGAGGCCTACCAGGAATACATCCGCTTTATGTATGAATCTATCCAGCGCTTCTCTCAGATCTGGGAAAAATATACAGAAGAATTCCAGCGATGCGCCGACGAAATCTCCCGCATGACCCCTGTGCGGGCTTCCCGGGAAGAAAAGGAACGCCTGGCCAAAATCAGCAGCCTGCTGCATGACCTTCAGAATCAGCAGATCGCCGCAAACCATGCCGCCGTATCTTCCGCTGATCTGGCCGAGCAGAAAGCTCTCCTGAATGAAACCCTCGACCGTCTGGAGCTTCTTACGGATCTGGTACAAAAGCCCTTCTCTTTTCTGGGGCTCCGCAAAAACCGGGACGAATAGAAGTCCCAAGAGACAATGGATTGAATAATAGGAGGAATGCGCCTTGCGGATTTTAATTGCGGAAGACGAAAAAGCATTGAATTCTTTACTGAAAAAAAAGCTTGAGGCCCAGTCCTACAGCGTCGATGCCTGTCTGGACGGCCAAGAAGCTCTGGACTATATAGATTGTACGGATTATGACGTGATTCTCCTGGATATTATGATGCCCAAAAAAAGCGGCCTTGAGGTATTGAAAGCCCTCCGCCGCAAAGACAGCCAGACCCCGGTGCTTCTTCTCACCGCCAGGGACAGCATTGAAGACCGGGTGCTGGGGCTGGATGCTGGGGCAGACGATTATCTGGTAAAGCCCTTTGCCTTTGAAGAGCTTCTGGCCCGCATACGGGTTATGCTGCGCAAAAAATCCGGCCAGAACTCCAGCCTCCTTAAGGCCGGCGATCTGACTCTGGATCTTAACAGCCATACGGTCACAAGAGGGGACTGCAGAATCTCCTTGTCCTCTAAAGAATTTGCCCTGCTCCGCTATCTTCTGATGAACCAGGGACAAATTCTCTCCCGGGATCAGATTGAGCAGCATATCTGGAACTACGATTATGCCGGATCGTCCAATATGGTGGACGTCTATATCCGGTACCTCCGCAAAAAAATCGACGATCCCTTTGAGGGGAAGCTGATTCACACAGTGCGGGGCGCCGGTTATGTTTTAAGGGAGGAGAGCGGCAGATGAAAAAACTTTCTCTCAAATGGAAACTCACTCTTCTGTACACACTGTTTGCCACACTGCTGACATTCATAATTCTGACCGTCCTCCTTTATCTTGGAAGCGGCAGTATTCTGGCATCCACGCAAAATCAGCTAAAAGAACGTGTATACGAAGGTTTTGATCTGTTCGACATGAAAAATGGCATTCTAAGGGTAGACTCCGACTTTTCCGATGTGGAAGGCGGAGTCTATCTGTCTGCCTACGATGCGTCTGGCGCCCTGCTTTCAGGCAGGATTCCCTATGGTTTTTCTTCTTCCATCGCCGTTTTGGAAGACACCGTACAGACTGCTAAGCTTGGAGGCAGCACCTGGTATATTTTTGATGCATCTTCCAGCCTGCGGGACTACGGGACCATCCGCATCCGTGGAATCTGTTCTGTCTCCGCCCTGGAAGAGGAACTGCGCCTTCTGATCCGCCTGGCTCTTATCCTTCTCCCCCTCAGCATACTTTTATCTGCGGTCCTCTGTTTCTCTCTGGTGCGCCGCACCCTGCGCCCTGTTTATAAGATCACACAAACGGCCAGGGAAATCTGTGAAAAAAAAGACCTCAGCCGGCGAATCAGCTTAAAAGGCGGCAGGGATGAAATAACAACCCTGGCCGAAACCTTTGATACCATGCTGGCTCAGCTTGAGGATGCCTTTGAACGTCAGAAACAGTTTACCTCCGATGTCTCCCATGAGCTTCGGACACCTCTCGCTGTCATTTTATCTCAGTGTGACGATCTGCTGGGAGATCCTCACCTATCTCCAGAAGAGAGAGCTTCTGTAAAAACCATTCAGGATCGAACCAGAACTCTTACCCGCCTGGTTTCCCAGCTTTTGTTTCTCTCCCGCACCGATCAGAACCGGCAGGTTCTCACCCTGGAACCTCTTGACCTGAGCCTGATCACCAAAAGCGTTGCGGAAGAACAGGAACTGTTCGCCTCAGGAAAAAACATCACCCTGGAAGCAGAAATCCAGGAGAACATTTTCATTCAAGGGGACGAAACTTTGCTGATTCGCCTTTGGATGAATCTTATAGAGAACGCTGTCTCCTACACCCAGGAAGGGGGCTGCGTTCAGGTGGGCCTTTCAAAAGAAGGGAAAACTGTGACTGGCTATGTAAAGGATAACGGGATGGGAATATCCAAAGAGGATCTGCCAAAAATCTGGCAGCGCTTCTACCGGGCGGACACTTCCCGCACCGATTCTTCCCACTCTGGCCTGGGACTTTCCATGGTTCAATGGATCGTCCAGGCGCACGGCGGAACCATTCATGCCGAGAGTACGAAAGGAGAGGGAAGCCTCTTTTTATTTACTCTGCCCGCCGAGTGAAACAGCTATTTGAAATTTTTTAAAAAATAGTTTTATTAATCTTCCTTTAATGTTTCCTGTATATACTTCTCAGTGTAAAGAAAAAAACAAAAGAGATAAATATATTAAGGAGGATTTTGATTATGAAAACAAAGAAGACTTTAACAGCAGCAGCTCTCTCACTTTCTCTGGCGGCTCTCCTTGCCGCTCCGACCCTGGCCTCCGAGCCTGCCACCGAGGCAGCCTCAGAAGCCCAAAATACTAAGGCAGCTTCTTTCTCCATTCAGGATCTGGCATCCGGCAAGGCTCTTACGGATGAAGAAGCCATCGCTCTTGCTTTGGACCATGCCGGGTTTACCCAGGATGAAGTTGACCGTCAGCGGTCAGAGTACGACAGAGATGATGGTCTGGAAATTTTACAGGTAGAGTTTATCGTGGGCAGTGACGAGTATGATTACGAAATCGATCTGAATAACGGACGCATTATCAGCGGCTCCTACGATATGTCAGATGCAGAGCAGTATAACCTCCCAGCACGGTCTTCCTCCCTCACAGACAGCGAAGCCGCAGCCCTGGTTCTGGAAATGCTGCCGGATGCCGCAGAGGATGATCTTTGGATCGAAGCAGATCGGGATGACGGCAGAATGTACTATGAAGTGGATCTTGTACTGGAAGATGTGGAATATAGCTTCGATATAGATGCAGACGCAGGCGTTATAGTCTCCTGGTCGCAGGAACTTACTGACAGAAGCCTGTACGCTGGTCTGAACAGTACAAACTCTAACGGAAATACAAATTCCCGTCATCATGAGGACGATCATCACGATGATGACCGATATGACGACTAATTTCTCTTAAACTTGGGGGCGGCTGCCGTATTAAACAGGTGCAGCCGCCCCCTTCTTTCATTTCTAAGCTTTCTGTTCCCGGGTTTAAGCCCGCTGTGCTGCAGCCCCATGAACTATCTGCGTATTAGGACTGGCCAGTGCTTCGCCCCCTTTAACGCTGAGGATGGGACGCTGTCGGCATACGCCGCCATAAGGGTACCCATACCCGACACTCTCCTGTGTCCCCTGACAGAGCAAGCGTGGGAACCTCTCATCCCCCGTTCTTTCTGCAGCAGGCTTTTTTTCCTGGATCGTCAAAAGATATTCTCCTTTTACTGTATCCATGCTTTTCTGCATATCTGAAACAACTTCAAGCCTCAGCCAGAGATCTTCCGCCGCCACAAATATATGGGCCAATATCCTTCCTGCCTCAAAGGAATCCTGCAGGCTCTTCCTCTTTGCCTGGAAAAAATGCTTCTTACGGTAGCAGTCAATCCCCTGCTGCGACACGTCAAAACGCAAATGTCTTAACTTTCTGCCCTCCCCATGGATACCTGCCTGTTCCAAAACGGCTGAAGTCCAGCTTTTGCTCTCCTTCCCGTTCTCGAAAACCCTATCCCCATAAGGCGCAGCCTCTCCACGATTCTGCGGCCATCCAAAAGCCAAAACAGCTCCCCCTCGGCCTCTTCTCCTGCCGCTGTCCGAAAGATCTTCCCGGAAACCCAGAATTCTGCTTCCAAGTCCTTTGGTCCAGAGATAGAGAGATAGCTGCTCCGCCGTATACCCGGCATTCAGTGAACCTTCTTCCTGATTTTCTGTATAAATAAACAAAAAATACGGAGCCTTGACTCCCAACTGTCTTCTGGCATCCCCGGCTGATCCGGCCACCTCCAAATCCACGGCGGCTGAGGCCATGGGAAGCTGCAGGATTTCAGCGAACTTCAGAATTCCCTGGAAAATCTCATCTCCGACTTTACGGCTCTGAAAAGTCTTTACCGTATTTTTGCTGTTGATTGCTTCTAATAATGTCATACATTCACCAACCTGTTATATATAGAAACGATATCTCCCTGTCCGAGAACGTCATTTTATAAGTTCAAGAATACCGCCGACCCGCCGCCTATAGAGTCGGGAGTCATCCTCATCTGAGATATCAATTTTTTATTAATTGTTTTCACCGTTTGTGTAATAAAATTGTAACATATATCTTTTCAAAAATCCACCCCTTTCCAAGAAATTGTGTCTTTTTTTATCGAATGTACAAGATTTAGGCAAAAAAAGAACCGCATTCATGCATTTCGCACACATGAATACGGTTTTATTACAGAAATATAAACTAACAACTCACTCAGCCCTGCATTCTGCTATGTATTCCATAACATCATCCTTAAACTCTTCCCACTTGTCCTCATTTTCTACATAATAAAGAGGACACTCTTTACCGGTGACATCGTAATGGCGGATAATGCTTTCCCGGTCCAGACCATACTCCTCCACAAGATAAGCGGTCAAATGTACCAGGGAATTATACGTTTCCTCCGTAAAGCGGCCCGTGTCATCCAGATGACAATTTTCTATAGAGATAGAGTAATCGTTCATGGAATTTGAAGCGTACGCCACCTCCCCCGGCGGAACACATTCGATAATTTCTCCCTCAGTTCCTACCACAAAGTTTGCGCTCATATATACATTCTGCAGATCTTTCAGGCTTTCAAAATAGTCGTGATTCTGCTGGGCCGTAGTTCTGGGATTTCCAAGATAATGGATAACCACATAATCTATAGACTCCGTTTTGGTTCCCGGCCTTGAATATTCGTTTACCGTAAGAAGCTGCTCGTCAATGTCCGGCCTGGGTACCGGATTGGTCTCTTCCGCTTCTGTCTCTTTCTCTGTCTCGATATGATAATCGGCAGTGTCCTCCAGAAGAGCATCCACATCCACGTCGTCCACAGGCCGCCGCATTATATTCAGGATAAATAAAACAGCAGCCACCGTCACTAAAATAACCACCAGCCAGATCAGTATATGGTCCAGGCGTATTCCTTTTCTCCTGGGACGCCTCTTTCCATTATTTCCTTCCCGCCTTCTATTATCTCTGCGCTTTCTCATCTAAGTTCCTGCTTTCTTTTCCTTTCTGC
>DVGR01000102.1 GCA_018712605.1 Candidatus Choladousia intestinigallinarum | reverse complement strand
GGGAATGAAAGAAG
Source organism: Candidatus Choladousia intestinigallinarum (assembly GCA_018712605.1). GTDB lineage: Bacteria > Bacillota > Clostridia > Lachnospirales > Lachnospiraceae > Choladousia > Choladousia intestinigallinarum. The sequence continues at coordinate 32,711 of DVGR01000102.1, read as the reverse complement.
GAATGAAGGCGGGAGCAACTGAGGAAAAGCTGCGCATGGTAAAGTCATTGCTGCAGATGAATACTTTATCTGATGAGGAGATTGCCGATGCCGCCCAGATGTCCATGGAAGAACTGCAGGAAATAAAAAAGGATTTGAAAAAGAACCGTTAGCTTCAGAGTTTTAAAGCTTGACATCCTGTATTTTATCTGCTAGTATAGACCTGCGATTTAGCGTAGTAGAGTGCTACTATAAAAAAGAATTGGAGGATGGGATTATGACAAAAAGATGGCTTTGTACACTGATGAGTGTTGCGATGATAGCGTCTCTTGGAGCCGGTACTGTTTGCTCTGCTGAGGAGGATAATACCTTTATCGTGGGATTTGATGCGGAATACCCGCCTTACGGATATATGGATGACAATGGAGAATACACGGGATTTGATCTGGAGCTGGCTCAGGCTGTCTGCGATCTGTACGGATGGGAGCTGGAGAAACGTCCGATTGACTGGGATTCTAAGGATATGGAGCTGAATTCTGGAGCGATTGACTGTATTTGGAACGGATTTACCATGAATGGACGGGAAGAAGAATACACTTGGTCTGTACCGTATGTGGACAACAGCCAGGTGATTGTAGTGTCTGAGGCTTCCGGCATTGCGGATCTGGAAGGGCTGTCAGGGAAAATCGTAGGCGTTCAGGCTGCTTCTGCGGCTCTTGAGCTTTTGAGCGAGGGCGGAGATCAGGCGGATCTGGCAGCTACCTTTGGAACGCTTCAGCAGTTCCCGGAATACAACAGTGCGTTTGTGGAGCTGCAGGCAGGAAGTATTGACGCCATTGCTATGGACGTTGGCGTGGCCAACTATCAGTTAAAAGAGAAGGAAGGCTATACGATTCTGGATGAGACTTTGAACTCTGAGCAGTATGCAATCGGATTCAAGCAGGGCAATGAAGAGCTTAGGGATCTGGTAAATGACGCTCTGGCTACTCTTCTGGAAGACGGCACCTTTGATGAGCTGGCAGAGAAGTACGAGCTGACAGATATGGTCTGCATGGCAGAAGAGTTGGGTGTGGACACGGGAGCAGCAGAGGAAGCTGAGACCGAGGCAGCGGAGGCTGACACGGAAGCAGAAGAAGCTGAGACCGAAGCGGCAGAAGCTGAAACTGAGGCTGCAGAATAAGACGCAGAGCTGCTGCGGGGCCTGATGTATATGTGGTACGGTCGTGCAGGGAGTAACCGCAGCAAGAATGCCGGCGGCATTCTTGAATTATGAAAAAAGGCAGCGGACATCGAACAGTATGGTTTGGGGATGTCCGCTGTGTTCGTGTCTGACAGATTATGAAATGCGGCAGTTTTTTAAAGGAAGTTAGATGAGCGGGAAGGATGCCCGCAGGAGGTACATATGAGTTTTTCTGTTATGCTGGAACAGCTTTGCAGCGGTATGCTGAGATCCATGGAGATTTTTTTCCTGACGCTGCTGTTTTCCCTGCCCCTGGGACTTCTGATCGCTTTTGGCAGGATGTCAAAAAATATTATCATAAGAACCATTGTTAAAGTTTATATTTCTGTTATGAGAGGAACGCCTCTGATGCTGCAGCTTTTGGTGGTATACTTCGGGCCGTACTATCTGTTCGGAATGTCTATTGGGGGCAGTTATCGGTTCACAGCCATTATTCTGGGATTCTCTCTGAATTATGCAGCTTATTTTGCTGAGATTTACCGTTCTGGGATTGAGTCCATGCCGGTGGGGCAGTACGAGGCCGCCCAGGTGCTGGGCTATGGAAAGGGCCAGAGGTTTGTGCGGATTATCTTTCCTCAGGTGGTAAAGAGGATTCTGCCCTCTGTGACAAATGAGGTAATCACTCTGGTAAAGGATACTTCTCTGAGCTTCTCCCTAGCTTATGCGGAGATGTTTACCATTGCCAAGCAGATTGCTGCCGCACAGACAAATTTTATGCCCTTTGTGGTGGCCGCTGTATTCTATTACGTGTTTAACCTTGTGGTGGCGGTGGTTATGGAAACTATTGAGAAGAAATTGAGCTACTATCATTAATGGGGAGGAAAACAGATGAATCTTTTGGAAATGAATCATATTAATAAAGAGTTTGATGGTTTGGAAGTCATTAAAGATATCTCTGTTTCGGTAAAAGAGGGAGAGATCCTCTCTATTATCGGACCCTCCGGCTCCGGGAAATCCACTCTTCTGCGCTGTGCCACTATGCTGGAGAAGATCAATGCAGGAGAGATTCTCTATATGGGAGAAAAAGCAGCCTATGTGGGAGCGGACGGAAAGCCGGTTTATCCAAAAGGGCAGGATGCAAAAAGGATCCGCTCTTATTTTGGGCTGGTTTTTCAGAATTTTAATCTCTTTCCCCATTATTCTGTTCTGAAGAATATTGTGGATGCGCCGCTTAAGGTTCAGAAGCGGCCCAAACAGGAGGTATACCAGGAGGCCCGGGCGCTTTTGCAGAAGATGGGGCTTGCTGATAAAGAAAAGGCTTATCCCTGCCAGCTTTCCGGGGGACAGTGCCAGAGGGTGGCGATTGCCAGGGCTTTGGCTTTGAATCCTAAAATCCTCTTTTTTGATGAGCCTACCTCAGCTTTGGATCCAGAGCTTACAGGAGAGGTACTTCGGGTGATCCGTTCCCTGGCGGATTTAAAGATTACTATGGTGATCGTGACTCATGAGATGGCCTTTGCCAGAGAGATTTCGGACCGGGTGATTTTTATGGATAAAGGTGTGGTAGTGCTGGAAGGGAAGCCGGAGGAAGTGTTTGATGCGGATCATACCAGAATAAAAGAATTTTTGGGCAGATACCAGAGAATATAAGGATGAAAAGAAAAAATACTATAATAAAACAGGATACTTTAATAAGAAAATCTGCCGGGTGCCTGCTCCTGTTTGGAGTATTTCTGTTATCTGCAATTCTGCAGGGACAGGGCCCGGTTTTAGCTCAGGAAGAATCTCAGCTTGCGGAGTCATCTATGTGGGAAGTGCAGCTTCTCGATCCTTCTTTGTCTGAGTCAGAGCTGGATGCTTATTTTCAGATCCATGAGATTGCGGAGGGGGACGAGGTTTACGACCAGATATACGGTAAATCCTACAGAGAAAATCCACATATTGGGTTGGAGGATCTGCGGTATCTGACCCTTCTTCACTATAATTTTGACGGGCAGATTCAGGTGGGAGAGATGATTGTGAATAAGAATGCGGCGGAAGACGTGCTGGATATCTTCAGGGAATTGTTTGCCCTGAAATATGAGATTCAGTCCGTCTTTCTCATTGACCGTTACTGGACAGGAGATCCTGATTCCACGGACACGGCCTCCACAAAGGCCAACAATACGTCTTGTTTTAATTATCGGGAGATCACTGGCGGAGGAAATTTATCCAATCATGCCTTGGGACTTGCTATTGATCTGAATCCTCTTCAGAATCCCTATGTATGGTATGGGGAGGATGGAAGCCTGCAGTGCCTGGATGAGAATGCCCGTCCTTATCTGGACCGGACTTCCGGGGATCCTCATGTGATTGTGGAAGGGGATGTGTGCTGGAGCGTATTTGACAAGTACGGGTTTTCATGGGGAGGATCCTGGAACAGTCCCATAGATTATCAGCATTTTGAGAGGAACAGTTCCGCCATCAGCTAAATAGCGAGTTACTATTTGTTTTAGAGAAACTTTGCATTTTTTAAAAATATATGCTATAGTACGTTCTGGACTTAGAAAATTCTGAGTTAGTTTTGTTTAATTGCGAAAGATACGGCTGGGGACTTTATGGCTCCGGCAGTATTCTATTTTAAAAGAAAGAAGGATTACCATGGTAAAGGTAGACATTGTTTCAGGGTTTTTGGGAGCCGGAAAGACTACGCTTATAAAAAAGCTGATCAAAGAAGTGTTTGCGGGACAGCAGATTGTGCTGATCGAAAATGAATTCGGAGAGATCGGCATTGACGGAGGATTTTTGAAGGATGCGGGAATTAACATCACGGAGATGAACTCTGGGTGTATCTGCTGCTCTCTGGTGGGAGATTTTGGAAAGGCTCTGAAAGAGGTTACAAAGAAATTTTCTCCTGACCGGATCATTATAGAACCCTCAGGGGTAGGCAAACTTTCCGATGTGCGCAGGGCAGTGGAAGATGCGGCGCCGGAGGCAGGACTTGAGCTTAATGGGCTTGTGACTGTGGCGGATGTCTCTAAAGTTAAGATGTATATGAGAAACTTCGGGGAATTTTATGATAATCAGATCCAGTATGCCGGTACCGTGATTCTCAGCAGAACGCAGAAAGTGTCCGAGGAAAAGCAGATGAAAGCGGTTGAACTGATTCGGGAGAAAAATCCCGAAGGCGTCATTATCACTACTCCCTGGGAGGAACTGACGGGACAGCAGATCCTGAACGCAATCGAGAGGTCTGGTTCTCTGGCAGAGAAGCTTATGGAGGAAGAAGAGGTGTGCCCGGTCTGCGGCCATCATCATGAGCATCACGACCACGATCATGAAGACCACGGCCACGAGCATCACGGCCACGATCATGAAGAACACGGCCATGAGCATCACCATCATGATCATGAAGAGTGCGGATGCCATGAACACGAGCATCACGACCACGATCATGAAGGACATGGCCATGAGCATCACCATCACGATCATGAAGAGTGCGGATGCCATGAGCACCATGGTCACGATCATCATCACGGCCATCATCATCACCATGCGGACGAGGTGTTTACTTCCTGGGGCAGGGAAACTCCCAGAAAGTACACAAGAGAGGAACTGGAAGGGATTCTTCACCAGCTTGAGAATTCCGAGGATTACGGGGTGATACTGAGGGCTAAGGGAATGCTTCCTGATAAAGAAGGGAAATGGCTGCACTTCGATTTCGTGCCGGAAGAATATGAGATCCGGGAAGGATCGGCTGACTATACGGGACGTCTGTGCGTAATAGGTTCCAAGCTGAAGGAAGAGGCCCTGGAAAAGCTTTTTTATCTGGCATAAGGGGCTGGACAGGAGGAAATAAGGATGAGGGAAATTCCTGTTTATGTGATCACCGGTTTTTTGGAGAGCGGCAAGACTTCTTTCCTTCGGGATGTTCTTGAGAGTGAAGACTTTGCCGACGGACAGAAGGGGTTATTGATCCTCTGTGAAGAGGGAATTGAAGAGTATGACGAGGCAGATCTGGCTTCTAAAAATATTGATGTGATATCTGTGGAGCAGCCGGAGGAATTCCACAAAGAATTTCTGGAACAGTGTGCAAAGCATTACCGGCCCCGCCGGATTTTCGTGGAAATGAACGGCGTGTGGGATCCTAAGTGGCTTTTGGAAGAGGAGCTTCCAAGGCCCCTGGAGATCGCCCAGGTGATTACCATTGTAGACGGAAGTACGTTTCCTGTCTATCTGAATAATATGAGAAGTATTTTGAGCAATCTGTTTCTGGATACAGAGATGGTGATTTTTAACCGGTGTACGGAAGAGATGGACCTCCATTCCTACCGCAGAACCATCCGGGGACTGAACCAGGGAGCCATGATTTACTTTGAGGACGATCAGGGAAATCCTGTAGATCCCGGTATGGATCAGCCGCCTTATGACCTGGAGGCTGATGTGATCCAGATTGAGGATATGGATTATGGACTCTGGTATCTTGATGTCAGCGAAAATCCTAAGCGGTATGAGGGTAAAAAAGTCCGCTTCCGAGCTAAGGTGATGAAATCCAGAAGGTTTGACGCAGAAACTTTTGTGCCAGGAAGGAATGCCATGACCTGCTGTGAGAATGATATCCGGTTTGTGGGCTATGTGTGCCGGGGAAAATTCGCCGGGGATTTAAGGGCCAGGCAGTGGATCTGGCTAACCGCCAGGATCCAGTACGAGTATGCCAGGGAGTACGGAGATAAAGGTCCCGTGCTTCACGCCCTCTCCTATGAGCTGACTGGGGCACCGGAGACGGATACGGTATATTTTAACTAAACTTACATGCCTGCTGGCGCAGGCACCACTACGCATAAAAGCCACGGATTGCTCCGCACTGCCTTTTCTATTTTTCATTGTGTTTTTTAAGAATACATTCATTTCTTTTGCCAGGAAATATTGTAAAATAAACATAGATATTCTTAAACCTTTCCCCAGGGGGGAGGGAGAATACGGAGCAAGGGAACCTTTGCTGTATTCTTGGAGCAGGAGATAAACATGAGAAAGGAATGGGGGACTATGAAGAGAAGATGTTTAAAAGCCAGTTTGGCGGCTGCGGCGTCCCTGTGTCTGGCAGCTAGCCTTGGATTTGCGGCAGGAGCCCAGGAGGGGAACCGCTGGGATTATACTACAGGGAAAGATTCTGAAGGAAATATTACCATTAGTTTTTCTGAGGTGGATGTGACGCTGCCGGCTTCCTGGGCCGGGAACTGCGCCATGAGTATCAATGCGGACTCTGTGGATTTCTTCCATATTGATTCCAGGGAGCTGTGGACCCAGGAGCTGGGTTTTGCGAACGGCGGGAATCTTTTCAGCATCTGCTACACCCAGGAGCTGGATTATCTGGATCTGCCCAGCTTTGAGACACTGGGGAACGGGGCGGACGGGATCTACTACGCCACGACCCCCACAGATGTTCAGGGGTACTACGATGATGATGCAGTGATGGCAGAATTTTCGGATATGAGCGGAGACGTTTCGTGGGTACTGGACAATATTCAGATCAGCGGGGCTTCCGCATCTGAGGGAGGGGCGGCTATCTCTTCCTCTTCAGATTATATTCTGCCCCAGAGCTCCACGGAGTATCTGGATGAATCGGATCTTTCCGGCATGTCGGCGGATCAGGTCCAGATGGCTATTAATGAGATTTACGCCCGCCATCATCGAAAATTCGTCCTGAAAGAGGTACAGGCGTATTTTGATTCCAAGTCCTGGTATGATGGGTATGTAGAGGCGGAGGATTTTGATACCCGGGTGATGAATCAGTATGAGTCGGCTAATATTAACCTGATGGTGGAGTATATGAATAAGATCAGCTGACCAGAGATGATAAGGGTTTGTAAAAAAATTAAAGGTTTTATTAGGAGGACGGGGCTGCGGCAGCAGCCCCGTTTTAAAAGTTTTTATTTACATTTGGGATTATTATAGCTAAAATATTAATAGTTCATATATCAGATGAGAGATAGAAATTACTGACGGAGGCACAGCAAAATGCTGAAGATTTTTTTGGTAGAAGACGAGATTGTAATCCGGGAGGGAATCCGTAATAACGTGGACTGGGAGAAGGAGGGGCTTTCCTTCGTGGGATGCGCCAGCGACGGGGAGATGGCTTATCCGGCCATTTTGAAGGAAAAGCCGGATATTCTGATCACGGATATCCGTATGCCCTTTATGGACGGGCTGGAGCTGAGCCGTCTTCTGCGGAAGGATCTGCCTGGCCTGAAGATTATTATTATCAGCGGCTACCGGGAATTTGAATACGCCCAGAAGGCCATTGACCTGGGGGTCACGGAGTATCTCCTTAAGCCTTTCAAGGCTTCCAAGCTTTTGGAGGTGGTGCGGGGCGTGGCGCAGAACATTGAGAAGGAGCGCCAGGAGCAGCAGCTTCTGGAACGGTACCGGCAGGAGATGGACAAGGACAGCAGGAAGGCAAGGACGGAACTGTTCCGGGATTTGATCAGCGGGCATTTCTCTGTAGCCGAGCTTTTAGAGAAGGGAAAGAAGCTGGGGATTGAGCTGGGGGCACCCATTTACCAGACGGTACTGTTCCAGCTTCTCTTTACGGATGCGGCCCCGGAGTATACAGATAAGATGGTGCAGGCGGAGGAAGATCTTCTCTCCTATATTCAGAAGCTGGATAAGATAGAAGCTTTTGAGCGGGAAATTGACGGCTGGTTTTTTATAGTCAGAGGGGACAGCGAGGAAGAGCTGAAGGAGCGGCTGGACGGACTGTGCCATGAACTTGCGGAGACTGTTCGAAAGGCGGCAGGAGGGGAGATCCACTTTTTCGGAGGGATCGGACGGATTGTGTACCGGCTCAGGGATCTGAAATGGTCTTACAATGACGCCAATAAGGCTCTCTCTTTCCGGTATTTCGAGAAGCCGGATCAGATTCTTCTCTACAAGAGTCTGGAACGGGAGAGTACTGGGACCTTCGATGTAAATGGAATGGATATGGAGAAAATCGATGCTCATATCATTGAGAACTTCCTGCGAAACGGCATTGAGGAAGAGGTAGAGAATTTTGTTGACGGTTATCTGAGCGCCTACGGCGATCAAAATATCAGCTCTATGATTTTCTGTCATTACGTGACCATGCACAGCTATCTCTGTGTGCTTCGGTTTCAGAGAAGCATCGGAAACTCGGAGGAAGAGGTGATGAAGGTATGCGGCGGGCTGAATGAAGAGATCGGGCGCATTGCATCCAGGGAGGCCATGCGGGAATTTATGATCCGTCTGTTTGGAAAATCTATGGAACTGAGAAACCATGTGAATAACCGCAGGTACGGCAGGCTGATCAGGGATGCCAAAGAATATATCCAGAAGCACTGCCAGGAGAGCGACCTGAATCTGAACAAGGTGGCCTCCACTGTAAACATAAGTACCAATTACTTCAGCTCTATTTTTGCCCAGGAGACAGGGCAGACCTTTACGGAATATCTGACTGGGACCAGGATGAAGCTGGCCAAAGAGCTTCTGCGCTGTACGAATAAAAAGATTACGGAGATCGGAGAGCTGGCGGGCTACCAGGATTCCCATTATTTCAGCTACATTTTTAAGAAAACTCAGAACTGCACGCCTAAGGAATACAGAATGAAGGGGATGAAAGAATGAGAAGAAAAAGGGACGGAGATATGGTGAAGGTTCCCCTGAAATATAAGCTGGTGTCGATTTCACTGGTGATCATCATTCCCATGATCCTTCTTTCCGTGTACCAGAGCTTGATCCTGATGCGTTTTACGGATGCCTATGACCAGAATATCCGCAATATCACGGCGGCCAACGACTATAACCTGAATTTTAAGGAAGAAATGGATGAGAGCATGTACAAGCTGGTGGTCAGCTCCATTACCTTTGACACCATCGGGGAGCGGGATGGGCTGACGAATCCCTATACCCTCATTGAAAATGCCAGGGAGGGATTTACCAGTCTGTACGATACGGCAGAGGGGGAGAGCAAGTCCTGGCTGGAGAGGCTGATGACCAACCTGGATCTGCTGGAAAAAAATGTGGACAAGATCCGGGACAGCATTCAGGAGGGCGGAAACTACGACGAGAATATTTACATGCTGGAGTCCAATATTTATCAGTTGACGGATCTTCTCCAGGAGGAAATTCAGTATTATATATATTATGAATCCGCCAACATGGAGAGGGTCCGGCAGGAGCTGGACGATCAGGTGGGAGGCTCCATCACCGTGGGGATTCTGGCTTTGATCCTGGTCAGTACGGTGGCGATAGGGCTGAATCTGTGGGTGACCCACAGCGTCACCAAGCCGGTGCGGCAGCTTGCCGGGGTGGCGGATCAGGTGGCGAAGGGGAACTTCAGCGTCCGGGCGGACTGCAGGACCCAGGATGAGGTCCAGCTTCTGGCAGAGAGTTTTAATCACATGACGGAGGATCTGGAATCTCTGGTAGAGAGAATCCAGCAGGAGCAGCAGAATCTCAAAAATATGGAGCTGAAGCTTCTTCAGGCTCAGATTAATCCTCATTTTCTGTACAATACCTTGGACACCATTATTTGGCTGATCGAGGGAGGAAAGAACCAGGAAGCCATGGATATGGTGGTGGCGCTCTCGGAATTCTTCAGGATTCTTTTGAGCAAGGGAAGGGATTTTATCTCTATCCGGGAGGAAGAGAGACACATCCAGAGCTATCTGAAGATCCAGCAGTTCCGCTACGGGGATATTTTGGAGTATGAGATCCGTATAGACCCGGATATCTATGACTGCCGGATTCTGAAGATGACTCTTCAGCCCCTGGTGGAAAATTCTATTTATCACGGGATTAAGCCTAAACGGGGAATGGGGAAAATTCTGGTGCAGGGCCTGCGGCAGGGGGATAAGATCCGTCTGACTGTTGCGGACGATGGGGTAGGAATGAGCCAGGAAGAACTGAACAGGGTCAAAAAAGGTCTCTATAAGGCGGACGATGAAAATGACAGCGGATTTGGAATCGCCAATGTATTCCAGCGCATCCGTCTGAATTATGGGGATGCCTACGGACTTTGGCTGGACAGCGCCCCGGGGGAGGGTACCCGGGTGACCATCGAGATTCCTGCTCAGGAGGTCCGCCGTTCAGAGGTGTTATAGAGGAAATGGAAGGAGTGCTGGAAAAGGTATGATAAGGATCGATGGGAAAGGACTGCTTTTAACAGGGCTGTTTTTTGCGGCGGCGGGAGCTTCCGGCTGCGGCAGGAAAGAAGAATTGCAGACAGAGACCCCGCAGGCGCAGGGTGATTCCATTGTGGTCGGCTTTTCACAGCTTGGTTCAGAATCTGACTGGAGAAGCGCTTATACGAAATCCATAGAGGAGGCTTTTACGGAAGAGAACGGCTACACTCTTGTCTTTGACAATGGACGGCAGAGGCAGGAGAATCAGTTAAAGGCTGTGCGGAACTTTATTCTCCAGGAGGTGGATTATATCTTGCTGTCCCCTGTGGTGGAGACGGGATGGGACAGCGTCCTGCAGGAGGCCAAAGATGCCGACATTCCCGTGCTGGTGGCGGACAGGGAGGTGGACGTGGAAGACGAGTCCCTGTATACGGCCTGGGTAGGATCGGATTTCAAGGCGGAGGGAACCGCCATGGGGCAGTGGCTGGAAACGTATCTGGAGGAACAGGGAAGAGAAAACGAGGAAATCAATATCGTAATCCTCCAGGGAACCCTGGGCTCTTCTGCGGAGATCGGCAGGACGGAAGGATTTGAAGAGATCGCCTCCCAGCATCCCAACTGGAACATTCTTGCGAAAGAGACGGGAGAATTTACCACCGCCAAGGGGCGGGAGGTAATGGAAGCATTCTTGGATCGGTATGCGGACATTGACGTACTGGTAAGCCAGAATGACGATATGACCTTTGGGGCCTTGGAAGCCATGGATGAGGACGGCAGGACATACGGCACGGAGGGAGAGATCACGGTGCTGTCCTTTGATGCGGTGTCCGCGGCCTTTGACCTGATGGAAGAGGGAAAAATCAATGCGGACCATGAGTGCAATCCTATCCAGGGCCCTCTGCTGTCAGAGCTGATTAAAAAGCTGGAGGCCGGCGAGACCATTGAGAAAGCTTACTATGTGGAGGAGCAGATTTTTACGCCGGAGAATGCGGCGGCCAACCGTCAGGAAAGAATGTACTAAATCTAACAAAAATCTGAAGAAATCCTACTTTTTTCTGTGCAAGGTGGAAGAATTACTAAAAACCTGAGAAGGTTTTCCGTATTTTTCCTGAAAGATGGATGATAAAATAATGCCATCAGAAACGAAGAGGCCCGAAAGGGGCGGAAAAAAGGAGGATTTTTTTATGAAGAAAAGAGTGTTATTGGCAGGCGCAGCACTGGCAGCTATGACCGTTGCAGGAGCTATGACCGTATCTGCTGAGGAAGATCTGATCACTGTGGGATTTGCACAGGTTGGACATGAGTCTGACTGGCGTACCGCTTCCACCCAGTCCTGCCAGGACGTGTTTACCGCTGAGAACGGCTATGAGCTGGTATTCGTAGACTGTGACAATGACTCAGCCGTTCAGCTTGAGGCAGTACGTAACTTCATCGAGCAGGATGTAGACTACATCATCATCGACCCCATCGTATCCACCGGATGGGACACCGTTCTTACAGAGTGTGAGGATGCGGGTATTCCCGTTATCGTAATCGACCGTACCATTGATGATTCTGACAAATACGTATCATGGGTAGGATCAAACTTTAAGACAGAGGGTCTTGCAGCCGGCGAATGGCTGAAGGCTTACGCAGACGCAAAGGGTATCGAAGAGCTGAACATCCTGGTAATCGAGGGCTCCACAGGAGCATCCGCTACCATCGGACGTACAGAAGGATTCAAGGAAATCGCTGACAAGTATGGATGGACCATCCTGGATTCCCAGACTGGTGACTTCACACAGGACGGCGGCCAGGAAGTTATGGAGTCCTACTGCAAGAGCTATGAAGGACAGTTTAACGTAGTGGTTTGCCAGAACGATAACGAAGCATTCGGCGCTATGGACGCTATGACAGCAGCAGGCGTTTCCTACGGCGTAGACGGCGATGTAATCCTGATTTCCTTCGACGCTTGCACCGCTGGACTTCAGTATGTACAGGCAGGCGACATCAACGCTGACTTCGAGTGCAATCCTCTGGCAGCTCCCTTCGTAGAGGAAGTTATCCAGCAGCTTGAGGCTGGCGAGGAGCCCGAGAAAGAAGTATACATGGAAGAGCACTGGTTCGTATATGACGATACAGTTCCCAGCATCACCGTAGACGGAACCGAGATGGAAATGACCGTTGTAACAGACGAGATCGTTGAGGCTCAGTATTAATTAGAAGTTAGCCCGTAACAGACAAGTGAAATAAGATGGAGTGGGAGGACACAGGGGTAATCCCTGGTCCTCCTTATTCATGGGAGCAAACCGATGTTGTATGCGGGAGGAGATGAAAAGATGGAAAAAAATGTAATTTTAACCATGCGTGGTATCTCCATGTCTTTCCCGGGGGTAAAAGCCCTTGACGGCGTTGATTTTACCCTGCGCCGGGGAGAAATCCATGCACTGATGGGGGAGAACGGCGCAGGAAAATCTACCTTGATTAAATGCCTTACGGGAATCAATGATTTCGAGGCCGGAGAAATCCATGTGGAAGGAATCGATGGCCCGGTAGTAAACCATTCTACCCTGGATGCCCAGAAAAAGGGGATTTCCACGGTGTACCAGGAGGTAAACCTCTGTCCGAACCTCAGCGTGGCGGAGAATCTGTTCATTGGCCGTGAGCCTATGACCCCCTTCCACACCATTGACAAGAAAAAAATTAATAGAGAAGCGGCAAGGATCATGAAGGAGCTGGACATCAATATTGATGTTACAGAGAACCTGGAGAATTTCTCCCTGGCCATTCAGCAGATGATCGCTATTGCCAGAGCCGTGGATATGGAATGTAAGGTGCTGATCCTGGATGAGCCTACTTCCTCTTTGGACGACAACGAGGTGGAAAAGCTTTTCGTGCTGATGAATAAGCTGAAAGCCCAGGGCGTAGGCATTGTGTTCGTAACTCATTTCCTGGAGCAGGTTTACGCAGTGTGCGACAGGATCACCGTGCTGCGCAACGGCCAGCTTGTGGGAGAATATCCTGTGGAGGAACTTCCCAGAGTGAAGCTGGTAGCTGCCATGATGGGTAAGGACTTTGACGATCTGGCATCCATCAAGGGTGAAGAGAGTCAGGATCTCTCCCAGGCGCCTCTCTACATAGAGGCTAAGGGCCTGAGCCATAAGGGAACCATCAAACCCTTTGACTTTACCATCCGCAAGGGTGAGGTTGTGGGCCTTACGGGCCTTCTGGGTTCCGGCCGTACAGAGCTTGCCCGTGTTCTCTACGGAGCGGACAAGGCCAATACCGGTACCATGAAGGTAAATGGAAAAGAAGTGAAGATTAACGCTCCTATCGAGGCCATGCATCTTGGCATGGGCCTTCTGCCGGACGACCGGAAGGCGGAGGGAATCATTGCGGATCTGTCTGTCCGGGAAAACATTATCCTGGCCCTTCAGGCAAAGCGGGGCGTGTTCCGTCTGCTGCCGATGAGCAAGCAGATCGAGATTGCGGATAAGTATATTGATATCCTTCAGATTAAGACGGCCAGCAGGGAGACGCTGATCAAGCAGCTCTCCGGCGGAAATCAGCAGAAAGCGATTCTGGCAAGGTGGCTGGCTACAGATCCGGAGTTCCTGATTCTGGACGAGCCTACAAGAGGAATTGACGTGGGAACTAAGACGGAGATCCAGAAGCTGGTGCTGAAGCTGGCGGCAGAGGGCAAGAGCATCATCTTTATCTCATCAGAGATTGAAGAGATGCTGCGTACCTGTTCCCGCATGATTGTTTTAAGAGATGGCCAGAAGGTGGGCGAGCTTACGGAAGAGCTGAACCAGAACCGGGTAATGAAGGCCATCGCAGGAGGTGGATCTAATGAGTAAATGGAAAAAGATTGTATCCATGCCCTTGTTCCTGCCGATCTTCTGTATGCTTTTGGTGATGGCCACCAATATTGTATACGATGTGGCAAGCGGAAACTTTGCACTGAATTTCTTTACGATTGAGATTCGCAACGGCGTTCTCTACGGGCGTCTCATTGATATTCTGAATCAGGGCAGCGCCATTGCCATCCTGGCGGTAGGTATGACTTTGGTGGTTTCGTCCTCTGCGGGAACGGATATTTCCGTGGGATCCGTGATGTCCCTGTCCGCCTCCATGTGCTGTATGCTCCTGGCAGGTTATGGCGTGGCCTCTGCGGTAGAGCTGCAGATCCCCCTGATCGTGGGATTCCTGGCAGGAATTCTCATGGGCTGTCTGTGCGGTATGTTTAACGGATTCCTGGTGGCGTACCTGAATATCCAGCCCATGGTGGCTACTCTGATCCTTTATTCGGCGGCCAGAGCCATTGGACTGCTTCTGTGCAACAACCTGATCGTATATATCCGTGACCCGGCTTATAAAGTGCTGGGCGGATACGTGGGATTCCTTCCCACTCCCATCCTGGTAGCCGCTATCTGCGTGGCAGTGATGATGCTTCTGCTGAAAAAGACGGCTCTGGGGCTGTACATACAGAGCGTGGGTATTAATAAAAAGGCTTCCAGAATCGCAGGACTGAATTCCCGGAAAATTATTTTCCTGTGCTATGTGGTATGCGGTCTGTGCGCCGGACTGGCAGGAATCGTGGAATCTTCCAGAATCTATTCGGCGGACTCCAACAATATCGGACTGAACTATGAGCTGGACGCAATCCTGGCGGTAGCTCTGGGCGGGAACAGCCTGGGCGGCGGTAAATTCAACCTGGCGGGCTCCATTATCGGCGCCTACACCATTCAGGCTATCACCACTACCCTGTACGCTCTGCGGGTTTCCTCCAACGAGGCTCCGGTGTACAAGGCAATTATCGTAATTATCATTGTAGCGGTTCAGGCGCAGCCTCTGAAGGATTTCTTCAATAAGAAAGCTGCCCAGAGGGCCCTGGCTAAGGGAAGGAGGTAAGCGGGATGAAAAAGAAATCCATGAACAGCAACACAGTCCTGCTTCTGATCACCATTGTACTTTTTGTGGTTATGTACGCCATCGGCTGTGTAGTTTATCATAACAAGGGCTTTGACCATCTGCAGACCTTCCTGAATATTCTGATTAACAACGCCGGCCTTCTGTGCGTGGCCTGCGGTATGACCTGCGTAATGCTTACAGGGGGCATTGATATTTCCGTAGGCTCTCTGATCGCTATGGACTGTATGATCCTGGCGGTAGGCATGGAGCGTCTGGGAATGAGCGCTATTATGCTGTGTGTTTTCGTGCTTCTCATTGGTATCGTGTTTGGTATCGTCCAGGGCTTCCTGGTAGGGTATCTGAACATTCAGCCTTTTATCGTAACCATGGCGGGGATGTTCTTCGCCAGAGGTATGACGGCTGTTATCAGCACGGATCAGGTTTCTGTGAGCAGCAACGAATGGTTCGTAAAGCTGGCGAATATTAAGCTGGAGATCCCCTTTGAGATCGGCGCTTACCTGAACAATAAAGGGAAGCTTATGATTCCCTATTTCAGAATCCCAGTGGTAATTTCTCTGGTAGTGCTGGTGGTGATCTTCCTGGTGCTGCGGTATACGAAATTCGGGCGAAGCCTTTACGCTGTAGGCGGAAATGAAGTGTCAGCGGCTATGATGGGTTTGAATGTAAAGAGAACGAAAATGAAAGCGTACATTCTCTCATCCTTCCTCTGCTCCATCGGCGGTATCTGCTACTGCATGAATACTATGTCCGCCAGCGTGGCTCAGGCTACGGGCCTTGAGATGGACGCTATCGCTTCCTCGGTTATCGGAGGAACTCTCCTTACAGGAGGCGTGGGAAATGTCTTCGGTTCCTTCTTCGGAGTGCTGATCACGGGTACCATCTCTACGCTGGTTAAGACCAACGGAAAGCTGTTAAGCTCCTGGTCCAGCATCGCCGTGGCTGCCCTGCTGTGCTTCTTCATCGTACTTCAGAGTATCTTTGCAATGGTAAAAGAGAAGAAGAAATAAATTATAATAAATAATAATAAAAAGGGGATGCCGCATCCCCTTTTTATTATTTACTCTTCTATTGCCGCCTTCCGGGAGTTGATTTCCCGGAAGATTTTCATGTCAAATTTCGCCTCTCTTGAGTAGGTGTAAAGGCCGTTGGTCTCCTGTTCCACATCGTAAAGCTGGGTGTAGCAGAAGCCGAACATTTTGGGATGATCAAGGAGCGTGTCTGTGAGGCTGCGGTATCTTTCGATAAATTCCTCTTGAGTTTTGGGACCGGTACCGTACCCCCAAGCTTCCTTCACATCCCCGGAAGGATTCCATTTGATTCCGCCGTATTCGCTGACAAAAAAGGGAAGCCCCTCTCTATATTTCTGTCTTAGGCCATGCTCATCCCGGAAGCTTCCCCCGTCTTTTTTGAAATCTTCATAATGAGAGGCAAAGACATCTCCCTCCTGAGTGTAGTCATGGACATCATAAATATCTGTACACACGTGGAAATTTCCGCTGGTGTCAATGCAGGGTCTGGTGGGGTCTGCCATCTTTGTAATGCGGTAGATCATGGCTACTGTCTCATCCTTCTGCTTCCTGCCCTCATAGTCCCAGGTTTCATTTAAGGGGCACCAGCCAATGATGGAGGGATGGTTAAAGTCTCTGGAAATCTCATCCAGCCAGTCCCGCAGAAAGATCTCCAGGCTGTCTCCGGAGGAAAGATCCAGCCCCCAGTTGGCCATTTCACCCCAGACAAGATAGCCCAATCTGTCGCAGTGATATAAAAATCTCGGTTCAAATACTTTCTCATGGAGCCTTGCGCCGTTAAAACCTGCCTCCAGGCTCAGCCGTATGTCCCTCACCAGGGCTTCCTCGCTGGGAGCCGTGTAAATGCCGTCGGGATAAAATCCCTGATCCAGCACCAGCCTCTGAAACACAGATTTTCCGTTTATGAGGACCTTTCTGCCCTCCAGTCGGATTTCACGGAGGCCGGCGTAGCTTTTTACCGTATCTTCCCCGAAGGTCAGCGTCAGGTCGTAAAGGTTTCCTCTGCCGGCCTCCCAAAGATGAATCTCTGCCAGAGGGAGGGTGAGGAATACATTTCCGTTCTCTGTCCTTGCCTGGGCTTCTCCGCAGGGGCGTCCCTCAAAAGAAGCTTTTGCCTTAAAGAGACCGCAGCCCTGCACACGGGCCTGGATCGACAGGCTTCCCTCGGTGATGTTAGGATAGTATTTCACGCTTTTTATGTAATCCCTGGGGACATACTCCACCCATACCGTCTGCCAGATCCCGGTGGTTCTTGTGTAGTCGCAGCCCTGGGAAAAGAAGGAAGAGCTCTGCTTCCCTTTGGGCTGTCTTCCGCTTCTTGTATCATCCCTGGCATAGACGGTCAGGCTGTTGCTGCCCTCCTGGCATAACTCCGTGATATCGAAGGCAAAGGACGTATACCCGCCCTTATGGGATCCTGCTTCCCTTCCGTTTACAAATACGATGCAGTGGTAATCCACGGCGCCGAAATGAAGGAGAATCCTGCCTTTGAGCTGCTCCCGGGTCACAGCCAAATCCCGCCGGTACCAGAGGGCAGGGATGAAATCCTTATGCCCGATGCCGCTTAATTCGCTTTCAGGGCAGAAGGGAACGAGGATTTTTCCCTCCAGATGCTCTCTTTTTTCAAAATGGCGGTCCAGGCCGCTTTCCCCGAAATCAAAGGCAAATTCCCACTCTCCGTTAAGGCTGGCCCAGTTTTTCCTCTCCGCCATAGGCTCGGGGTGTTCCGGCCTTGGAATCTTGTGTTCCATACGTTCCATGTGCATCCCTCCTAGTATAATAATGACATGCCTGCTGGCGCAGGCACCACTACGCATAAAAGCCACGGATTGCTTCGCACTTCCTGCTTCCGCAAGTCTCCGCTCCGCTTCGGTCGGCGCTAAACGCGTGCCACTGGCACGCAGCGCCCTACCTGTATTCGCAATCCGCGCCTTTGCGCTCCTTGCTCATACAGGTTAGCGTCTCTGGTGCCCAGGCAGACAGCCGCACAAGCGCGTCCTCTGCCTGTACACCGAGACTGGCTTTTATAGTACAAAATAGGCATATCCGGCAGGGACTCTTTTCCAGAAAAACAAGTCCTGAGGGATATGCCTGTTTTTAAAATTAATTCAGTGTCTTGCCTGTCAGCATCTCATAAGCCTGAAGGTATTTTTTAATGGTTTTATCCACGATGTCCTGAGGCAGGGTCCAGTTATTGCCGGGATTGGCTTTCAGCCAGTCTCTTGCAAACTGCTTGTCAAAGGAAGGCTGCCCGTGGCCCGGTTCATATCCTTCTGCCGGCCAGAAGCGAGAGCTGTCGGGAGTAAGCATCTCATCTCCCAGCACAATATTTCCGTTTTCGTCAAGACCGAACTCAAATTTCGTATCTGCAATGATGATCCCTCTGGACAGTGCGTATTCCGCACATTTTTTGTAAAGGGCGATGGTGCAGTCCCGGAGTTTTTCCGCATATTCCCTGCCCTTGCCGGGGAAATATTTTTCCAGATGGTCAATACTCTGCTCAAAGGAGATATTCTCATCGTGATCCCCGATCTCCGCCTTTGTGGAGGGCGTATAGATGGGTTCCGGCAATTTGTCTGATTCCTTCAGCCCCTGAGGAAGAGTGATGCCGCAGACTGTGCCGTCATTCTGATAGCTGGCCCAGCCGCTTCCTGTAATATAGCCCCGGACGATGCATTCAATGGGAAGCATGTTGAGCTTCCGGCACATCATACTGTTTCCATCGAACTTTTCCTGCTGGAAAAATTCCGGCATATCTTTCACATCCACAGAAATCATATGATTCGGTACGATATCCTCTGTCATGTCAAACCAGAATTTAGACATCTGGGTGAGGACGGTTCCTTTTTTTGTCACCTGATTTCCCAGAATCACGTCAAAACAACTGATCCGGTCTGTGGCTACCATAATCAGGCTGTCGCCGTTGTCATAGATCTCCCGGACCTTTCCTTCTTTGATTGGTTTCATTTCCTGCATATTCCCACCTCATAATTTTTTATGACAGCAGAAAGGCTGTTCAGGCGCTTCCTGCTGTTTTATCTACTGACGCTTCTAACTTTATAAGCGTACACTGTTTCCATTGGTTAGTCAAGAAAAAATGAGGAAAGGCAAACCCGTTGCAGAGAATTTGAGAATGCGTTATAATGGCGGCAGCAGGGGAAGTACCGGGAGAATTTCTGTAAAGCGCAGTACACCCCCGCCAATCAGAATAAACAAAGGGTGATCGTATGAAAACAGAAGCGGGTTTTATGCTTGGAGCGCTGGGAGCTTATATCTATGCTATTATGCCCAGAATAAAGAAAAGGCCAAGGCGCTGGAAGAAGGTTTATTATGCCCACAGAGGGCTTTTTGATAATAAATCCTCGGCTCCGGAGAACACACTGCGGGCTTTTAAAAAGGCTATGGACGCAGGCTACGGTATGGAGATGGATCTTCAGCTTACGAAGGATGAACAAGTGGTGGTCTTCCATGACACGGACCTGAAGAGAGTCTGCGGGGTACCGGGAAGAGTCTGCGATTACACTTATGAAGAGCTGCAGAGGTTTTCTGTATATGGCACGGACCAGAAGATTCCTCTTTTTAAGGAGGTGCTGGAGCTGGTGGACGGCAGGGTGCCCCTGATCATAGAACTGAAGTACAGAAATTTCAGCAACCGGATCTGCGAGAAGGCAGATGAATTCCTGAAGGATTACAAAGGAGAATACTGCATAGAGTCCTTCCACCCATGGGCTCTTATGTGGTACAGAAAGCACCGGCCGGAGATCCGGCGGGGGCAGTTAGCTATGAATTTCCAGCGTCAGGAGGGCAGCTATTCGCCGGAACAGATCGTGGTAAGGCATCTGCTTACGAATTTCCTTGGCAGGCCGGATTTTATTGCCTATGAAATCCGGGATAAGGAGGCTCTGTCCAAGAACATCTGCAGAAAGTTCTTTAAATGCCCTTCCGTGGCATGGACGGTTCGCTCTCCCGGACAGTTGGAACAGAGCAGGCCGTATTATGATTATTTTATTTTTGAAGGCTTCAGGCCGTAGAGGGAGAAAAAGAGGAAAAGAGAGGATATAGTATGTTGGCTGAGTATTTAAAGAAAACCGGGGGCAGGCGGATCATCATTATGATCCTGGGAAATATTTTTCTGGGAATGGGGGTCAGTATTTTTAAGCTGGCCGGCCTGGGAAACGATGCGTATAACGGGATGGTCATGGCACTGTCAGACTGTGTGGGAATTCCCTATGAACATTTTTTTGTGATCTTCAGTCTCATCCTGTTTGTAATTGAACTGACGGCAGGGAGACATTTTGTGGGGATCGGAACGATTGTCAATACATTCCTTTTGGGGTATGTGGTGACTTTCTTTTATGAACTGTGGCTGAGATTTTTTTCTGCGCCCCAGATCTTCTGGCAGCAGGTGCTGGTGGTGTGTGTGGGAGTGATTGTGGGAAGTTTCGGGATCTCTATGTATCAGACCCCTGACGTAGGCGTGTCTCCCTATGACAGCCTTTCTTTGATTCTCGCAAAGCGTTTTCCCAAGATTCCTTATTTCTGGTGCAGAATGCTGACAGACGGTACCTGTGCCCTTGTATGCTTCTTGGCAGGAGGGCTTGTAGGCCTTGGAACTTTGGTGGCGGCTTTCGGTTTTGGCCCCTTTATCCACTTCTTTAACGTGCATTTTACAGAGAAGCTTCTGAGGAAGGCTTGAAATTCGTAACAGACAGTTCAGAGGGAAGACGGACAGATGGACGAATACAATATTTTATATGAGGACAGGGAAATTCTGGTCTGCCGTAAACCGGCAGGGCTTCCGGTGCAGAGCAGCCATATGGGTACTAAAGATCTGGAGAGTATACTGAACCTGCACCTGAAGGAGACAGGGTGCAAAGAAAGGATCCGTTTGATTCACAGGCTGGATCAGCCTGTGGAGGGGATCCTGGTTTTCGCAAAGACGAAGAGGGCGGCAGCGGGACTGAACCGGCAGATTCAGGAAAACCAGATGCAGAAAACGTATCTGGCCGTGTGCTGCATACAGGAGGCGGAAAAGATGCCGGGGTCTTTGGAAGAAGATTCTGTCCGGCTGACCCACAGCCTTTTGAAGGATGCAAAAACCAACGCCTCCCGGATTGTGCCGGAAGGGACGAAAGGAGCCAAGAGGGCGGAGCTTTTTTGCCGGAAGCTGGGAGAATATGTTCTTGTCCAGGATAAAAGGCTGGCCCTTGTGGAAATCCGTCTGATTACAGGGCGGCATCACCAGATTCGTGTGCAGATGGCAGGAATTGGAATGCCCTTATATGGAGACAGGAAATATAATCCTCAATGGGAAACGTGGGCGAAAGCGGCGGGGGAAGCTGCTGAAAATGCTTCTTTAGCTCTGTGTGCCGCAGGACTGAATTTTATGCATCCGGTCACTGACAAAAAAATGGAATTTTCTATCAATCCTTCTGGAAAGATTTTTCAGATCCTCCAGAAGATATAAATACCGATTCAGAATAAAACAAGTTTGCCCCTTCCATACTAGATACCATACCAAAAAGAAGAAAGGTCTGGGAACGTATGGAAGAGGGAAAGAAATTAATTACGATAATTGGAATTGCATTAGGGGTGTTTCTGGGAATGAAATACCTGCTCCCCTATGTGATTCCTTTTTTTATTGCCTACGCCCTGGTACATGTACTGAACCCAGTGACGGAGAAGATAAGAACGAAGCTTCCCTGGAAGAAGGAAATCATTGTCTGTGTTTTGATGGCCTTGTTTCTGGGGCTTTTTACGCTGCTTTTTTACTATCTGTCCTGTATGCTTACGGAGCAGATCCGGAAAATCGCCACCAATTTTGATTACTATTATGACTGCTTCTGCGGAATCATCGACCAGTGCTGCTACCTGGCGGAGCGAAGCTTTGGCGTCAGCACGGATGACGTGAAAGACTTTGTGTATTCCAGCCTGGATCACGCCACGGAACAGATCAGGATCTATATTATCCCCGGCGTGGTCAACTATTCCGTGCGCTATTTGAAAAAGCTGGCGGAGGCCGGGATATTCCTGCTGATGCTGTTCGTGTCCGTGGTGCTGCTGATGCGGGATTATGATAAGATGCGGGCCAGTCTGGAGAAGTACAAAAGCTATCAGGCCCTCCACCGGATTACCCAGAGGATGTGGAAGCAGGGGGGAATGTACCTGAAAGCCCAGATGATTCTTATACTGATCATCACCGTTCTGTGCGCCGCCGGCCTGTGGGTCTTTGGAAATCCCTATTTTCTTCTGCTGGGGATCGTCATTGGCCTTCTGGATGCCCTGCCCTTTGTAGGCACGGGAACGATCCTGGTTCCCATGGCAGTATTTCTGGTATTCAGAGGAAATTATAAGCTGGCGGCAGGATACGCCGGTCTGTTCCTTCTGACGTATGTGGTTCGGGAATACCTGGAGCCCAGGCTGATCGGGGCCAAGCTGGGAGTTTATCCCTTCGTCATGGTGGTGGTGGTGTACGCCGGCCTGTATCTGTACGGCCCTGCCGGAGTGTTCCTGGGGCCGGTGACGCTGCTGACCGTGATGGAGATTACAAGAGAGATCTATGGGGGAGGGGAGAAAGAGCAATAGCGACAATGCGTGGATTTTAATACGTTTTGTTTATTAATGATGAGTAAATGATATTTCACTTTTCTTTTTTTGTGCGGTATAAACAAAGAAGATAAATACCGCAAGAAGGAGGAAAAGATTAATGAAAGATGTGGAGCAGGCATTGTTTTACACTTACTGCAGAGACGGAATCTATCACATTCAATGTTCCGGCCTGGTTCCAGGGCCTGGTCATGTATATGCTACACTGATCGTGGGAAAGGAGAGGGCATTGCTGATCGATAATGGTTACGGGGATGATAAGTTGGCGGAATATGTGGGGGAGCTGACGGAAGTGCCTGTAATAGCAATGGTGTCTCATGCTCACCCGGATCATATGGGAGGATATGCGCAGTTTGAGGATCTGTGGCTGCACGAAAAGGATCTGTGCCAGTGCCGGGAGGTTTTTCCTGATGCGACTTTTAACCAGGAAAAACTTACCCTGAATGGAACAAGGCTGCATTTCCTGAAAGAAGGGGAGTTGGATTTGGGGGAAAGAAGGGTAAGAATCATATCCACGCCGGGGCATACAGCCGGAAGCGTCTGCGTCTATGATGAAAAAACAAGGATGATGATCACGGGAGATACCTTAAGCCAGAGAGTGTTTCTGTTCTGCGCAAAACCAGTAATTCCCTTTAGAATTTATAAGCAGAGCCTGCTAAAATTGTTGGATACCGATTTTCAGGAATTTCTGGCAGGCCATCATCCAATGCCCATGCCACGGAGCTGGACCAATAAGATGATCGCCATGCTGGAATCCTTCTCTCCGGAAAAGGGAAGGACGTATGAAAGAGAGGAACTGGGAAATTCTCTGATGCTGTACACCACAGGCAGAGGATTCGGAGATCCTGAATACTGTGGATTCTGCTATAACTGCCAGGAGCTGAAGGAGCTTATGGCGTAAGAATTACATATCCGCATGCAGGGCTTTTATGATGGAAATAAATCTTTTTATATGCTTCCGGTTATCGTTTTGGTGATAGCAGACATAGTAATCCAATACATCCGTGTTATTTAAAGCAGGATGTTCCAGAGGGATCATCTTGTAATGAGAAGAGGGCGCAAAAGAATACTGGGGCGCAAGGGATATGCCAAGGCCTGATAACAGTAAAATCCGTGCTTCCTCAATATTGGGCACATTGGCGAGAACAGAATGAGGGCAGGCCGCAAGAATCTCCCGGAAAACTTTTCCGATCAGGGGAGGCATGTACTGTTTGTCAATGGACAGGAGGGTATGGCCATCCAGATCTTCTAAAGTGAGAGCATTGCGGTGGTACAGCTCATGGCCCTCGGGAACAACGATGCACAGCCTTCCTTTATAAATCAGGTCATAACCATCTGACTGTCGCGGGGTTAGGCCATCCTTCATGCCAAAGAGGATATCCAGCTTGCCGGCCTGAAAATCTACATTCAGGGAACGAAGTTCACCCGTCACGGGGCGAAGATAAATATTCGGGTGCAGTTTGTGAAATTCTTTTAATCCTTCGGGCAGCCTTAACAAGCTGGCCGTATGGCAGAACCCAAAGTTTAACTGCTGATAGAAATTTTTCTGCGCATTGCGGGCTTTTGTGACAGCATCGTTAATACTGGAATACAAAGAGCCTAAATCTACTTTGAGACAGCTTCCGGCTGGAGTCAGAGTGACACTTCTCTTCGTTCGGATAAATAGTGTGACGCCCAGTTCTGTCTCAAGAGCCTTAATCTCCCTGGAAACAGCGGGCTGCGAGATAAAAAGTTCGTCAGCCGTCCTTGCAAAATTAAGATTTTCGGATAAATGAAGGAAACATTCTATTTGTTTTAATGTCATTTTTGAGCCTCTTTAATACGGATTTTGAATTAATTATAGCATTTTTGCATTTCACTTATCAATGAGAAAATGATACCATGATTTCACAAAAAAGGAAGAAAATCAAAAGAAAAATTAGAAGGTTTTCATCTAAAGAAAATATTTTCTTAACAAAATGCAGTGAATTTGATGAAAAGGAGGAGGAAAATGATTCGTTATATGGTGAAACGGGTGCTTTTGATTGTCCCGGTAATTCTATGTGTTACCTTCCTGATTTTTTTCCTGCAGTATCTGGCGCCAGGGGATCCGGCCGCACTGCAGCTTGGGACCGATGCGTCGGAGGAGGAAAAATACGAATGGAGAGAAACCTACAATCTCAATGATCCCCTGCTGATACAGTACGGAAAATTTCTGAAAGGTGTGGTTACGGAGGGGGACTTCGGAAAATCGTACCGAACGGGCCAGAGTGTAACTTCAGAAATTTTCAGCAGATGGCCCACCACCTTCGTACTGGCCATTCTTACCCAGGTGGTTGCGGCCACAATCGGGATTTTGGCGGGTACATACGCCGCCTTGAACCGGAACACCTGGAAAGACGGATTTGTACGCTTTCTGGCTATGATAGGAGCGGCAATGCCAAGTTTCTGGTTCGCCCTGCTTTTGATTTTGTGGTTTGCGGTGGAGCGTCACTGGTTCCCAGTTTCCGGATGGTACGGCCCCTCTTACTGGGTGCTGCCGGCCGTCTCCACAGGTGTCTTAGGAGCGGCAGGCTATATGCGGAACGTCCGGGCGGCAGTGCTGGACAATGTGAAGCAGGATTTCGTGAGGACAGCCCGGGCCAAAGGCCAGAAAGAGAGTAAAGTAGTGCTGCATCATATTATGGGAAACGCCCTAGTGCCCATTATCACCTGCGCGGGCCTGCAGTTTGCCATGGCTCTTGGTGGCACAATGATTATTGAGCAGATTTTTGCTATACCGGGTTTGGGGCGTTATATGGTGGAAGCTATTAACAACCGGGATTTTCCCCAGCTTCGGGCCGCTATTATTTTGACGGCAGTTTCGGTTTCCGTCATCAATCTTTTGATTGATCTGCTCTACGCTGCGGTGGATCCCAGGATTAAGGCTACTTTTAAAGCGTCTGCGGTCAGAAAAAGGAAAATCACCGCTGCGGATCTGGAGAAGGGAGGAGAACAGGCATGAGCGAAAATGGCGCAAAGCAGAAGATCAAGCAGCGCAGCCTGCTGAGAGAAGCGCTGATCCGTTTTTCACGGAATCCCACAGGGATGGCGGGCCTGGTTATTATTCTGGTTATGGTTGTACTGAGCCTTTTGGCCGGAGTGATTGCTCCTGAAGGATATGATGTGCAGGATATAACTAAAAAATTTATAGCCCCCGGCAGTCAATATCTGTGCGGAACCGATAATCTGGGAAGGAGTGTCTTTGTCCGTCTGCTATATGGAGGAAGGACATCGCTTCTCATAGGGGTAGTGGCGACTGCTTTTGCCACAGTATTTGGCACGGCAATCGGTGCGGCGGCAGCTTTTTACGGAGGAAAAATCGATAATGTTCTTATGCGTCTTATGGATATTTTAAATTCCATTCCAAGTATCCTTCTGGCCATCGCCATATCGGCGGTTATGGGAGGCGGGCTGCCAAATGCCATCTTGGCCATCGGCATTTCCTCAGTTCCGGCTTTTGCCAGAATGATGCGGGGGCCCATCCTGTCCGCAAAAGCGCAGCAGTATGTAGAGGCCGCACGTTCAACGGACGCCGCAGATATACGTATTATCTTTAAATACATACTTCCCAATGTATCCTCGCAGCTTATTGTGGAGATTACTTTGATCCTGGCAAACGCAATCCTGACAGCGGCGTCCCTGAGCTTTTTGGGACTGGGAGTAACGCCGCCCACGCCGGAATGGGGAAGCATGATTTCTGACGGCCGCCAGTACATCATGAAATATCCATACCTTGTAACCTGCCCGGGGCTCTGTATCGCAGCCATGGTGCTGGCGCTGAATCTGGTGGGAGACGGACTTAGAGACGCTTTGGATCCCCGGCTGAAGCAGTAAGGAGGATAAATATATGGGCAGAACGGCAAAAAAAGAGATCGTCTGGGAAGAATTAA
This sequence comes from Candidatus Choladousia intestinigallinarum, assembly GCA_018712605.1. Lineage (GTDB taxonomy): Bacteria > Bacillota > Clostridia > Lachnospirales > Lachnospiraceae > Choladousia > Choladousia intestinigallinarum. The sequence continues at coordinate 5,974 of DVGR01000102.1, read as the reverse complement.
AAAAAGGAGACACACTTCTGAAAATAAAGGATCTATCCATTCACTATGTCACGAAGGATATGGGAGTCTGTAAAGCAGTCAACCATGTGTCGCTTGAACTTAAAAAAGGTGAAACTCTGGGCCTTGTGGGGGAGACGGGAGCGGGAAAGACCACCATTGCGTTGGGGATCATACGGCTGATTCCCAACCCTCCGGGGAAGATCATCGGAGGTACCATTACCTTTAAGGGAACAGACCTTTATAAAATCAGTGAGAAGCAGATGCGTACCGTGCGGGGATCGGAAATCTCCATGATTTTTCAGGATCCCATGACAGCGCTGAATCCGGTAGATCCTGTGGGAGACCAGATTGCGGAGGTGGTTCTTCTTCACGATCACTGTTCAAAGGCGGAGGCCGCCCAAAAAGCGGCGGAAATGATGGAGCTGGTAGGGATCCCCAGGGAACGGTACAGTGAATTTCCCCATCAGTTTTCAGGGGGGATGCTGCAGCGGATCGTTATAGCCATTGCCCTGGCCTGCTCCCCCGAGCTTCTCCTGGCGGATGAGCCCACCACAGCTTTGGATGTGACGATCCAGGCTCAGGTTCTTGACATGATGAATGAGATAAAGAATAAACTGGGGACATCCGTGCTGATGATCACCCATGATCTGGGGATTATCGCCGAGATGTGCGACAGGGTGGCGGTAGTCTACGCAGGAGAGATTGTGGAGATGGGAAATCTGGTTCACATTTTCAAAAGAACGGAGCATCCCTATACTCAGGGACTGTTCGATTCACTGCCAAATGCGGCGGGAGACAGCAAGAGACTGAAGCCCATCCGGGGACTGATGCCTGATCCGGCAAATCTCCCGGAAGGATGCAACTTTTCTCCCAGATGCCCCTATGCCACGGAAGAATGCTTCCGTGAACCGCCCAAGCTTTTGGAGGTAGAAGAAGGACACTTTGTACAGTGCCATCATCACGGCTGTATGAAAGGAGACAAGACATGAACGAACAACCAATTCTAGAAGTACAGAATCTGAAAAAATATTTTTCAGTGCCGGCAGGGCTTGTTCATGCAGTGGATGATATCAGCTTTAAGCTTTATGCGGGAAAAACTCTGGGAGTCGTAGGAGAATCAGGATGCGGAAAATCTACTTTGGGGCGTGTGCTGATCCATCTTCTGGAAAGCAGCGCAGGAAAAATATTTTTTGAGGGAGAGGATATTACCCATGTAAACAGGAAAAAGCTGACGGAGCTCAGGAAGAATATGCAGATGATTTTTCAGGATCCTTTCTCTTCTCTGAATCCCAGAATGTCCCTGTTTCAGTCTATAGCCGAACCCCTGCGGATTATGGGGAATTTTACGGCACAGGAAATTGAGGATAAGGTGTACGGCATTATGGAAACTGTGGGATTGGCCGATCGGCTGGTAAATACGTATCCCCATGAGTTGGACGGAGGACGGCGGCAGCGCATCGGGATCGCCAGGGCTCTTGTAATGAATCCTAAGTTTATCGTATGCGACGAACCGGTATCAGCATTGGACGTGTCCATTCAGGCCCAGATTTTGAATCTTATGTGCGATATCCGGGATGAAAGAAAGCTTACATATATTTTTGTGACCCATGATTTATCGGTGGTCAAGTACATTTCAGATGAAATTTTGGTTATGTATCTGGGGCAGATGGTGGAGAAAGCGCCTACGGAAGAGCTCTTTGAACACCGCCTGCATCCATACACCAAGGCTCTTCTTTCGGCAGTGCCGCTGCCGGACATTGACCATGAAAGGAAGCGCATTGAACTGAAAGGGGAGCTGACTTCCCCCATTGACCCTAAGCCGGGATGCAGGTTTGCCTCCCGCTGCCCGTATGCGGAAGAGAGGTGCTTTAAAGAAAATCCTGTAAATGAAGAGGTAAGACCAAATCATTACGTGGCATGCCATAAGACCAGGGAATTAAATAATTTGAAACGATTATAAAAAATTCATGCGTGGGAGCGCCGCACATAAAAGCCATGGATTGCTCCGCACTGCGTGCTCCCGCAATCCTACCCGTATTCGCAATCCGCACTACCGTGCTCCTTGCTCCTACGGGTTAGCGTCTCTGGTGCCCAGACAGAAGGTCGCACTTGTGCTCCCTTCTGTCCGTTCACCGAGACTGGGCTTTTATAATAAATAAAAAAGGAGAGGACAGAAAATGATGAAAAGAAGAGCAGCATTAATCTTAAGTACGGCATTGGCCTGTACCATGGCACTGAATGTTTGTGCTGAGGAACCGGAAAAATCTTCAAAAGATAACTTAGTGATTGCCATGGCCGGCGACTGCCAGCAGATTGGCTATGCGCAGAACGGACGAATGGTAGCCAGCCTAACAGCTCCAACCCTTCTGAATTGTGTGCAGACAGAGACTGGAAGCTATGAGTATGTTACGGAAAATTCCATCGTAGAATCTTATGAATGGACAGAGGACAACACCCATATCGTGCTGAAGCTCAGAGAAGACGTTCCCATGCATGACGGAACGATGCTGGATGCCTACGATGTAGTGTACAGTATTGAGAACACGGATCTTCTCGGCAGTGTAAATGGAATTAATATTGATTTTGAGAACATTGAAGCAGTGGATGACTACACGGTTGATATAGGCTTCCTGTCAGCAAGAATTTCAAACTGGAAGGATCTGGGGGAGAGAATGATTTTTTCTAAGGAGGCTTATGAAGAATGCGGGGATTTTGATGTTTTTACCACCTCCGATGCCTTTGCGAGTTATGGACCCTACCGCGTGACCGACTGGGTGGCAGGGGATACCATGAGTTTTGAAAAATTTGACGACTATTTCCTGGGAAATGATTCCACCATTAATACCATAACCATCCGCCGGATTGACGAGAGTACAGTAGCTATGATGGAACTTCAGACCGGAGGCGTGGATATGATTCTCTATCCTGCCCAGTCAGATATTGACGATGTAAAAGCAGGCGTATATGAAAATGTAAAATATCAGACTTGCCCGGGACTGTACCAGCAGCTTATTGTATTTAACCTGGATGAATCATCGGCATGTGCGGATGTAAGAGTCCGCCAGGCTATCTGCTATGCCATTGATAAACAGGCCATGTGGGAAGGGGCTTTTGAATACAGCGGCACCCTGGCAGAGACTGTGGCGAGCCAGACCCTTGAATTTATGGAGCCCATGGAAGATCCGTATCCTCAGGATCTGGAGAAGGCAAAGGAACTGATGGAAGAAGCGGGACTTACAGAAGGATCGACCCTGACGGTCTGTGTGGACAACGATACTTACAGAACCACAGCGGTGGAAATGTTTAAAAACTCCATGTCACAGATCGGAATTAATGTCGAAATTAAAACAGGAGACAATGCTTCCTATCTGGCGGATGTGACTCAGACGGTAGACTGGGATTTGGAATTTGGAAAGTCGGGAAGTATGGGAAGCATTGCCAAATGGCTGGAAGGCTGGTGGATTGTTTTCCATCACGGGGATACGGCATCTGAGGACTTTACAGAATGTCTGGATATGATTAACCAGATACTGTCAACCTATGATGATTCAGAGAGAGAAGAACTGACCAAGACCTTTGCTGAGAAATTCACAAAAGAGTGGTGCCTGACTTATCCCATCCGCCAGGATGAATACGCAACCCTTGTAAATGCCAAGCTGGAAGGTTTTTCACTGGCCGGAGAGCAGTTGAATGTAACGGGCGCATACTTTGCTGAGTAACCTCTGACTGCCGGCAGGCACACTCTAGAGTTTATGACGTGAATGAATAAAATAGAGAATTAAGATGGGGGACTGCCGCAGGATATAGGGAAGCTTGCGGCAGTCCTTTTTGGAGGAAAAGGATTTGAATTTATTAGTGATTGACATTGGAACATCCAGCATGAGAGGAATTCTTTTTGATGAGAGAGGAAAGAGACTGGGGGTTCACCAAGTAAAATACCAGACTATAAAATACGGGGACGGAAGAGTGGAGCAAAATCCCAGAGACTGGATCAGCGCTTTAGAGAAAATTTCGGCAGAGATCGTGAAGGCTTCTGACAAAGCAGGGAAAGCCGTAGACGCCGTTGCCGTAACGGCACAGCGCTCCGCAGTCATACCTGTGGACCGGCAGGGAGAGCCGCTGATGAACGCTATTATGTGGCAGGATCAGAGAAACGCTGGGATCTGCAGAGATTTAGAGTCCCGGAGCGAGCTTATTTTTAGGAGGACAGGAGCCAGCATAAACACGGTTTTTTCAGGAAGCAGAATGACCTGGATCATGGAGAATTGTCCCGAGACGGTGAAAAATCTTTATAAATTCGTAAATATCCCTGAGTATGTCATGCACTATATGACCGGGGAGTATAAAACAGACGCAACCTATGGAAGCCGTTCCCATCTGATGAGCCTTAGAGACAGGAAATGGGATCAAGAGATGCTGGAGATTTTCCGGGTAGAGGAAAAGCTTCTGTGTGTCATACAGGAGCCGGGGACAGTGTGCGGGAGGATCACTGCTGAATTCTCACGGAAGACAGGGATCCCCTCCGGGATTCCCGTGGTCACCGCAGGGGGAGACCAGCAGTGCGGAGCGGTGGGGCAGGGAGTGTTTCAGGAGGGCAGCCTTTCTCTGGTCACGGGAACCGGCGCTTTTCTGTCGGCACCCTTAAGCCAGATACCGGAAAATTTGTCTCCGAAGCTGATCTGCGGCTGCTCATCTGTGAAAAATCATTATATGGTGGAGGCTAATGTAATAACATGCTGTTCCGCCTTTGACTGGTTCTGCCGGAGCTTTTATGATTGGGAGGGGGACACAGACTATGGGCGGATTGACAGGGAGTTAGCAGCGCTGGAAAATATAGTAGGAAGGGAACTGGTACTTCCCTATTTCCAGGGACGGAGTACGCCTGAATGGAATCCTCATGCCAGGGCGGTTTTTTCGGAGATTTCTCTTTCAACAGAACGGAACGGCATTTTAAAAGCCCTTCTGGAAGGGATTTTTTTTGAAATTCAAAATAATATAAACCTGTTTTCAAATTATACACAAATTGAAAAGGCGTTTATAAGCGGCGGTCTTACGAACAGTTCCCGTATGAATCAGCTTCAGGCGGATATATATGGAATCCCCCTGTATTGTATGCAGGACAGTGAAGCCACAGCGCTGGGGGCTTTGATGATAGCCCTCCAGGGGATGGGAGTGTATAAAGATATTTCCGATGCTTTTGGCGCTGTCTGCGGCCATATACCGGTAAAATGCTATACTCCCAACCCAGAGCTTCACAGCCTATACGAAGAAAAAAGACAGAGAATGAATGAACTTTACCGGGAAATTTGTGGCAGGTAAAGAATGGAGAAAAAACGGTACAAATTAAAAATCTTGTTGACAATAAGCATATTCCGAAGTATTATCAATAACAATTATTATAAGATTTATGAAAGGAATTAGCACAATGCAGAATAGTTATAGACTTCCGCAGCCAAATAATTATGATGTCAATCCCGTCTGCCGCCGGCAGCCTGGATCTATTGCTGATGGAAAATATTGCATTGTGGGAATGGGATTTCTCTATCTAATGAATGAGCGGCAGGTATAGAGAAAGTTTTTCATAATAGGAATATAGCAAGGGTTTATTGCACCATCAGACGATAGAGATATTGTTTGGCGGTGCTTTTTATTTTATTACAAGGAGGCGTTGATAATGAATTATTTAGAGAAGTATTATGAAAATTATGATGAAGAAGGGCGACTTGCAAGTAATCACGGACAGGTGGAATACTTAACAACCATGAAATATATTCATGATATGATAAGTGATTCTGATAAAAAGAAAATATTGGAAGTAGGAGCCGGAACCGGAAGATACAGCATAGCTTTAGCTAAGGAAGGGCATCAGGTGGATGCGTTAGAATACACTGCTCATAATTTGGAGATTATGAATTCCAAAATAGCTGGGATTTCTAACATAAGAACGTATCAAGGAAATGCATTGGATTTATCA
>DVGR01000101.1 GCA_018712605.1 Candidatus Choladousia intestinigallinarum | reverse complement strand
CCTCCACCGTAAGCCTTCCTTCCTCCAGTCGGATCCTGCATCCCTGAAGCCGGATATTTTCCCACAGCATTTCCCGGATATTCGGTTTATTGGAAGGCACCGGGAATTCCTCTTTCAGCCTTAAAATATCTTTCTTCTGAACCTCAAGCTGCATGAGCTCCAATTTTTTTCTTTTTTCGCAGATCCTGGTCTTGGTCTGGGTCTCTACGGCTGCCGATATATCATAAATCTCATCCACCGAGGCCCTGAAACTTAACAGCCCCCGGATGGCCAGCTTTCTTGAATTAATCAGGGCTGCGTTCAGGTCCTCCGTCTCATACCGGATCCTTACATTTTCTCCTGGTTCCAGCCCTTCCATATGTATGATTTCATCAAAGGGCATTTTCGTATCCAGCCGGTGCAGCATCCGCTCGCTGGTATCATCCAGGTAAAGAATGCTTACCTCCATAAACCCGTGTATATAGATCCTGCCGCTCTCTGTTCTGGTATCCTCCAGAACCACCCGCTCCTTGCTCTGAATGATCATCTCCACATCCGGCTTTGCGTCTGGGACATTGAAATCCTCATCCAGAGTCACCTCTGCCTCCGCCTGCCTGGCCTGACGGCACATATGGATATTTTTCATTAACAGTTCCATCCCTTTTCCCCCTTCTTTCCATTTATTGAATGACAACCTCTTTGTCCCGCATATCAATTCTAAGCGCCAGATACGGATAGGATGGATCCTTAGAGATCTCATCTGGATTTTCCGGCCCCAAAAGCCTTGTGTCCAGATACACCCTCTCTTCATCCTCCCAGCACTCCAGCACAGAGATACTGTATCCCCCTGTGGCCTGCTCCCCGTATCCCCGAACCAGGTACAGATCCTCACCATCCATATAAGTCATACGGATTTCATCTTTTTTATTTTCTTCCACTGCCTCTGCCAGAGTATTCGGAAGCTCTTCCTTGGGAACCACCTCAAAATCCACTTCACTGTGTTCGCTTTCACTCTCTTCTTTCTTACCGCACCCAAACAGAGCCGGCAGAAGAAGCACGGTCAGTCCCAATACCGCCAGAATCCGTTTCATAATTTCCACCCGTCCCGGCACACAAAACTTTCTATTTATTTTATTTTCCGGCTTTTCCAAATATGCATGAATAGTTGCTATTGTTTTTCTCTTTTTCATTCAGTATAATAGCTTTATCTGCAGCCCTTTGGTGCGGCTGCGCTATCTAACATATACAGAAGGAGAAGTTTCATGGATACGAAATTAACCACCGCAGATGAGGAAACCACCGCCGCATCTTCTTCCCCCAGGGAACGGATGTCCGGCATTCTCCTCCATCCCACCTCTCTCCCCTCCCCCTACGGCATCGGGGATCTGGGGGAAGGAGCCTATCATTTTGTAGATTTTCTTGAGAAGACAGGACAGCATCTCTGGCAGATACTGCCCCTGGGGCCTACCGGCTTCGGGGATTCTCCCTACCAGAGTTTCTCCGCCTTCGCCGGACAGCCTCTGTTGATCAGCCCCGCCAAGTTAATGGAAGAGCATCTGCTTACCAAAGAGGATCTTAAGGACATGCCCCAATGGGATCCCAGAAAAGTAGATTACGGGGAAGTCATCCTCTTTAAAACCGAGCTTCTGAAAAAAGCCTGGGCTGCTTTTCACCACACCCCCGACAAGACACTGCTGGAGGAGTACGAACAGTTCTGTGAGGAAGAAAAAGACTGGCTTGAGGATTACTCCTTTTTTATGGCTGTCAAAGACGCCCATGAAGGAGGCTGGTGGCTGGACTGGGAAAAGGAACTGATCAGCCCCGATGCAAAGACGAGGAAGCGCTGGAGCGAAAAGCTGGAATATGAGATCGGCTACTACAACTTCATACAGTTTATGTTCCAGAGGCAGTGGCTGGAGCTGAAAAAATACGCAAACGAAAAAGAGATCGAGATCATCGGGGACATACCCATTTTTGTGGCTCTGGACAGCGTGGACGTATGGGCCAACAAAAAACTGTTCCAGCTTGACACCAAGGGACACCCCACCTGCGTGGCCGGCGTTCCCCCAGATTATTTCAGCGCCACGGGACAGCTTTGGGGGAATCCCCTCTACGACTGGAACTTCCACAAAGAGACCGGGTATCAGTGGTGGATCGCCAGAATCCGCCGCCAGCTTGCCCTGACCGATTACCTGCGGATCGATCACTTCCGGGGCTTTGAGGCCTACTGGTCCGTTCCCGCCGAAGAAGAGACCGCCATCAACGGCGCCTGGATCAAGGGACCGGGAAAAGATCTGTTTCTGGCCATGGAGAAGGCCTTTGAAGGGAAACTGCCCATTTTTGCCGAAGATCTGGGGATCATCACCCCTGAGGTAGAACATTTAAGAGACAGCCTGGGCTTCCCTGGAATGAAAGTGCTGCAGTTTGGCTTTGAAAATATGGAGGACCAAAATTACGTGCCCCATTTTTATACCACCCCCAACTGCATCTGTTATACCGGCACCCACGACAATGATACTACTATGGGATGGTACCAGGAGCAGCCTGAAATCGTCAAAGACCGGATCCGGCGCTACGGAAATACGGACGGCAATCTGGTCAGCCTTGACTTTATCCGCTTCTGTTTCGGTTCCATTGCCCGCTATGCCATCTTCCCTCTCCAGGATCTTTTGACCTTTGGCAGTGAGGCCCGGATGAATGTCCCAGGAGTGGCTGCTGAGAACTGGGCCTTCCGCTATGTGGAAGAGGATTTGACCCCTGAGAGAGCGGAGTGGCTGCTGAAAACCACCCAGCTTTTTGGAAGATAATGCAGAAGGAGTACCGCAATGCTTCGCTTTTTACTGATCGTTCTATTTGTCGTGCTTTTCCTGATCCTCTCCATCCCAGTTTTTCTGGTGGAGTGGATCCTGGGAAAATTTAATCCGAAGCTGAGAGACATCAGTTCTCTCCGCATCGTCCAGTGGGCTTTCCGTGTCATTATACGGCTTTCCGGCATCCGTCTGACCGTGATCGGGGAAGACCGGGTGCCGGCAGATACGCCTGTGCTCTACATCGGAAACCACAGAAGCTATTTTGATATTGTGCTCACCTATGCCCGCTGTCCCGGACTTACAGGGTATATTGCCAAAAAAGAGATGGAAAAGATTCCCCTTCTATCCCGATGGATGAAGTTTCTTTACTGTCTCTTCCTGGACCGCAAAGATATCAAGCAGGGAATGAAGACGATCCTGACAGCCATCGACCATATTAAAAACGGAATCTCCATGATGATCTTCCCGGAGGGTACCCGGGGATCCGCCCAGAGCGAGGCAGAGATGCTTCCCTTCCATGAAGGTTCTTTTAAGATTGCCACTAAGACAGGCTGTCCCATCGTACCTGTGGCCATCGTAAATTCTTCCGCTGTCTTCGAGGATCACCTGCCCCGGGTAAAGGCTGCGCCCGTCATAATCGAATACGGCGAACCCATCTATCCGGCCGCACTCTCCAGGGAACAGCAGAAATTCATCGGCCGTCAGGTTCAGGAGCAGATTAAAGAAGCGCTGCTGAAAAACCGCAGCGCCTTGCAATAAGTTCATAGGGTAAAAAAACGGCTCCCCGCATCTTTGTAAACGCCACTCCCCCCGCCATCCGTGCCTGGCACAGATGGCGGTAAGTGACATACATCAAGATGGCGGAAAGCCTCAGGCTGGACTTGGAGGCTCCAGCCTATGCTTCCATTTCTTCTTCAGGAGCTTCTGCGACTGCTCTTTCGTATTCCTGAAGAATCATACTCTGAATCCGTTCCCTTGTAGTGGAATTAATGGGATGAGCAATATCCCGGTATTCCCCGTCTGCAGCTTTTCTGCTGGGCATTGCGATAAACAAGCCCTTCTCGCCCTCAATCACTTTAATGTCATGCACCACAAACTCATCATCCAAGGTAATGGATACAACAGCCTTCATTTTTCCTTCTTTCGTAATTTTCCGAACTCTTACGTCTGTTATTGTCATTCAACATTCCCCCACTGATTTTTTCTCGCAGCGGCAAGTCAAAATCTTCTTCCTTAGATTCCGACGGCACCTTGTGCGGCAATCGTCCCCCCCGCAGCCTGCTGCACCGCAATTCTAATCCTCCGCAGCCTTTTTGCTGCAGAGACGTTTTGGAATATCCTGACACATGTCCTGCCTTTTACAGGACATATCTTTCGTTGGATTCAATAACGATTTTAACACCATTTTCGCCTACATGGCGGGAGTTCGCACGGATTGTATCACGGCTCTCTACAATACAATTTTCAAGATAAACATTGTCCCCTAAATACACATCATTCAATACAATAGAGTTTTTGATAACGCAATTTTCTCCCACAAACACCTTTTTAAAGATGATGGAATTCTCTACCCGTCCATTGATAATGCATCCGTTGGAAACCAGGCTGTTTTTAACCTCGCTGCCCGGATTGTATTTCGCCGGCGGGTTATCATCGATCTTGGAATGCACGTCCGGGTACTGACGGAAAAAGTAATCTCTTACTTCTTTCTTCAGAAAATCCATATTGGTCTGGTAGTAGGAATCCACAGAAGCGATATTGCTCCAGTATTCTTTCATCTTATACCCGTAAATACGCTTCACGTCCTTGTACCGGATCAGGACATCCGTCACAAAGTCATGGCGTCCTTCTTCCACTGATTTCTCAATCAGTTCGATGAGCTGGCGTCTGCGGATCACGTAAATTCCACAGGAGACCGTGTGGGAATTGGCTGCCATGGGCTTCTCCTCAAACTGCACGATCCTGCTGTCCTCATTCATCTTCACCACACCGAAACGGGTCACATCCTCGTTTCCGGGAATATCCTTGCACACTACGGTAATGTCCGCTTTCTTCTCGATATGGTATTCCAGAACTTTTGAATAATCCAGCTTATAAACGCCGTCTCCTGAAGCAATAACTACGTAGGGCTCATGGCAGTTTCTCAGAAAATCCAGATTCTGATGGATGGCATCCGCCGTGCCTCTGTACCAAAAGCTGTTGTCCGCCGTCACCATAGGCGGAAATACAAACAGACCTCCCTGCTTTCTGCCGAAATTCCACCATTTTGAGGAATTCAGATGTTCGTTTAAGGACCTGGAATTATACTGGGTCAGCACTGCAACCTTCTGGATATTGGAGTTAGACATACTGCTCAAAGCAAAGTCTATACTCCTGAAGCTGCCTGCGATGGGCATGGCCGCAATGGCTCTTTTGTTGGATAACTCTTTCATTCTGAAGCTGTTGCCGCCAGCTAAAATCATACCTACCGCTCTCATGACAAATCACCTGCCTTATCTAAAGTCTCCCCGCTGGCCAAAATTCCGCCGGGATAGTCCTCCCTTACGGTAACGCCTGCCACGGCGGTATTCTTTCCCACCTTGACATCCGGCGGTATCACTGTATTTTCCGCAATTACGGCAAGGCCAAAAGCATATACGGCAGGCTTCAGCTTGTTGGGCGCTTCCTCGCCTGTGCCGATCTGGCTTCTGGCGCCAATCTCAGCGTTCTCTGCCACAATCGCCTTGTCCAGCACAGCTCCTTCACGGATCACGGCATTCTCCATAATAATCGAATCCTTGACCACCGCTCCCTTCTCAATGACAGCTCCGCAGCCAATGATGGAATTCGTCACCTCACCGTAAATCTCTGTTCCATCTCCGATCAGACAGCGCTCCACCTTTGCCTCTTCAGATATGTACTGAGGCGGTATAATCTCGTTTTTGGTATAGATTTTCCAGAATTCCTCATACAGATTAAATTCAGGAATAATATCAATCAGTTCCATATTGGCTTCCCAGTAGGAGCCAAGGGTTCCCACGTCTTTCCAGTAGCCGTTATACTCATAGGCTACTAGGGTCTCCCCCTTCTGGTGACAGTAAGGAATTACATGCTTTCCAAAATCGCAGTTGCTCTGTTCAGCCAGGGTAATCAGCGCTTCCTTTAGAATCGGCCATGAGAAAATGTAGATCCCCATGGAAGCCAGATTGCTCTTGGGCTCCTTTGGCTTTTCTTGGAATTCTACGATCTTACCGCTCTCATCTGCCACAACAATGCCGAAACGGCTGGCTTCTTCCTTAGGAACCGGCATAACCGCAATACTTACATCCGCATTATGAGCCTTATGATAGTCCAGCATCACCTCATAATCCATCTTATAGATGTGGTCGCCGGAGAGAATCAGCACATAATCGGGGTTAAAAGATTCCATATAAGCCAGATTCTGATAAATGGCATTGGCAGTTCCTGTATACCACTCTGTCTTCCCCACTTTTTCGTAAGGCGGAAGAATGCTGACGCCGCCCACGTTTTTGTCCAAATCCCAGGGAATACCAATTCCAATATGGGTATTCAGACGCAGCGGCTGATACTGAGTCAGAACACCCACCGTATCAATCCCTGAATTGATACAGTTGCTTAGTGGGAAGTCAATGATGCGGTATTTACCTCCAAATGCTACCGCGGGTTTTGCCACTTTGGCTGTCAAAACACCAAGTCGGCTTCCCTGCCCGCCTGCCAATAGCATGGCAATCATTTCTTTCTTAATCACATTATCACCTCTTGATGTATATTTTATTGCATTATTATACCACAGCTTCCAAAAACAGTGAACATATTTTACAATATTTTCTTTTATTTTTCTTAGTTTTTATTAGAAATAGTTTAAATATGCGATCTAGTTTTTTATACTACATAATTGTTATGATATTTTGTCGGCATTTTTCTATCAATTTTTGTATATTTTTACTATTTTCAGCTTCATTCGACAAGTCTATTCTCAAAGCAGGAGGTATGCCGGCGGCATTCTTGAACTTTTTCTTTTTTTCTTGGATTTTTATCCCAGAGAGGGTATAATAAGAAAAACAAAAAACTTGTAAAGATAAGGAGATTTTCTAAATGTATCAGATAGACTACAATCGTCCTGTTCATATTCATTTTATCGGAATCGGAGGGATCAGCATGAGCGGGCTGGCTGCCGTCCTGCTGAAACGGGGATTCACGGTCAGCGGTTCAGACGCCAAAGAATCTCCCCTGACGGACTGGCTTTCAGGTCTTGGCGCCTCCATCGTCTATGGACAGAAGGCTGAAAATATAGCGGATGAAATGGATGTGGTGGTGTACACGGCTGCCATCCACCCTGACAATCCCGAATACATAGCCGCCTGTCAAAAGCAGATTCCCATGCTCTCCCGGGCGGAGCTCCTGGGACAATTAATGAAAAATTATGAGATGCCTGTGGCTGTGGCCGGCACTCACGGAAAAACCACCACCACTTCCATGCTGACCCATATTCTTATGGAGGGAGAATTGGATCCCACCGTCTCTGTAGGAGGAATCTTACCCTCCATTCAGGGAAATGTCCGTATCGGCCATTCCCAATATTTCCTCACGGAGGCCTGCGAATATACCAACAGCTTTTTAGAATTTTTCCCAAAAATGGAAATTATCCTGAATATTGATGCGGATCACTTAGACTTCTTTAAAGATCTGGAGGATATCCGCCGCTCCTTCCGGCTCTTTGCCGAACGCTTGGGAGCAGAGGGAACTCTTATTATATATGAAGGAATCCCGCATCTGGAGGAATTTCTTAAAGACCTTCCCTGCCGGATCATTACCTTCGGTCTGGAATCCGGGGATTACCGGGCTTCCCAGGTTTCCTACCACGATTCCGGCTGCGGGGAGTTCGATCTGTACAGAGGTGAAAAATGTCTGGGACATTTTTCCCTGTCCGTGCCCGGAGAGCACAATATCTTAAACGGAATTGCGGCCCTGACAGCGGGCGACCTGCTGGGCATCTCCCCTGAAGCCCTGGGAAAAGGCCTGAAAAGTTTTTCCGGCACAGACAGACGATTTCAGAAGAAAGGCGAGATCGGCGGCGTAACCATCGTAGATGATTATGCCCACCATCCTACGGAGATCAAAGCCACTCTCCAGGCCGCCAGAAAATTCCCGGCCAAACAGATCTGGTGCGTGTTCCAGCCTCACACCTACACGAGAACAAAAGCTCTCATGGGAGAATTCGCAGAGGCTCTCTCCCTAGCTGACAAGGTTGTCCTTGCCAAAATCTATCCGGCCAGAGAGACAGATAATCTGGGGATCAGCTCAGACACCCTGCGTCTGGAGCTGGAAAAGCTTGGAAAAGAGGCATGGTATTTCCCCACTTTTGACGAAATTGAAAATTTTCTTCTTCAACACTGCCAGCCCGGTGATTTGTTGATAACTATGGGGGCTGGAGATGTAGTAAAAATAGGCGAATCCCTTCTTGGGCAGTAAGTTATCCACATTATCCACATGTTTATTCACATTTTTTCTGTGAAAGCATGTGGATTTTTTTGTGGATAGTTGATTTACATAATATAGACACAAAATCCGACAGAATACGTGCTTTTTAAAGACCCCCAACCGTTATTGTCAACTATTTATCCACATTATCCACATTTTCTCCTGCCGCTCTCCCGTCATAAGTCCCCTGCGATTCTCCTATTCTCATTTTCAGGGAATTATGCTATACTAAGCCCAAGAACAAACTGGGAGTGAAGTACATGAAAATACATACAGCCGCCTCTTCCGGGGCGACCCTGATTCAGAACGAATTTATCGACCGATATATGCCCCATGCCAATGGTGAATTTGTAAAAGTATACCTGTATCTGCTGCGCTGCGCCGGAACCGGCCGGGATCTGTCGCTTTCTTCTATTGCCGATATCTTCGACCACACAGAAAAAGACATCCGGCGGGCCCTTACCTATTGGGAAAAGCTGGGGCTGCTGCGCCTTTCCTACGACAGGCAGGAGAACCTTAAGGAGATCTCTCTGGAAATGCCCTCTGAAGAATCCCCCTCCAGGCCTGCGACCTCACGGCCCGCAGCTCCAAAGGAAGAAAACAGCGCCCCCACGCCAGCCAGGATAGCGGAACTGTCTCAGGAAAAGGAAATCCGGCAGTTATTTTTTATTGCCGAACAGTATCTGCAGCGTCCTCTGTCTTCCTCCGAGCAAAGTGATTTTATTTATTACTATGATTCCTTAAAATTCTCTTCGGATCTCATTGAGTATCTGCTGGAATACTGTATTTCCAAAGGTTCCTCCAGCCGCCATTATATGCGCAAGGTAGCTCTCTCCTGGGCGGAGGCCGGCATTTCTACCGTATTGCAGGCAAAAGAAGAGACAAACCTTTACAACAAAAACTATTTTACAATTTTAAATGCCTTTGGCATCAAAGGACGGGGGCCGGCTGCCTTTGAGCAGGAGATGATGTCCCGCTGGCTTGACGGCCTGGGATTCTCTGTTGAGATTATTCTGGAGGCCTGCCGCCGCACGGTGCGGCAGACGCATGAGCCGAATTTTCAGTATGCCAATAAAATTCTTGAGGACTGGCACCAGAAAAAGGTTTCCTCCCTGGCAGATATCAGCGCCCTGGACCAAAAACGCAAGGCACAGCAGCAGTCGCTGAAATCCGCTCCCAAGCGGGAACCTGCAAGATCCGCCTCCACAAATCGTTTTCATAATTTCTCTCAGAGAGATTATGATTACGGCCAGCTAGAAAAGCAGCTATTAAATCACTGAGGTAGAGAATGGGACTGACAAATATACAATACAATGAAATTATGCGGGATTATTACAGACAGCAGCTCAAGAACCAGCAGGAGCTTTCTGACAGGACGAAAGAGGCTTACGACCATCTTCCAGAACTTCATCAGATTGACCGGCGCATTTCATCTGAGAGCTGCTCCTGCGCCAGGGCTCTTCTTGGCGGCGATCCATCTTCCAAAAGCTCTGAATCCAGGCTGCGCTCCAGGCTGGCAGAGCTTTCTGCACGTAAAAAAGAGATTCTCAGGGAAGCCGGTTATCCTTCCGATTATCTTGAACCCCGCTACCGCTGCCCTGACTGCCAGGATACCGGGTACGTGGGATCAAAGAAGTGTCACTGCTTTCTGCAGAAGGCCATAGACCTTCTGTACATGCAGTCCAATCTGCGGGAGGTCCTGGAGAAAGAAAATTTTTCCGCCTTTTCCCTGGAATACTACTCCCCCTCCCTTAAAGACCCTGTCACCGGCCAAAGCGCAAGACAGACCGCCGGACGTGCCCTGACCGCATGCCGGAACTTTGTCAGGGACTTTGATTCTGATTTTCAGAATCTCTTTCTGTACGGGGACACGGGACTTGGCAAGACTTTTCTCTCCCACTGCATCGCTAAAGAGCTGATTGAGACTACTCATTCTGTTCTATATTTTTCCTCCTTCCGGCTTTTTGAGCTGTTTGCGCAAAATACCTTTGGCCGGGTAGAGGAAGGTAATTCTGAGCTGGAAGAACATATTTTTCAGTGTGACCTTTTGATTATCGATGACCTGGGAACAGAGCTGACCAATGCTTTCGTCACCTCACAGCTTTTTTTCGTACTGAATGAGCGGATTCTCAGAAGGAAGAGCACTTTAATCTCTACTAATCTCTCTCTTGAGACCTTTGCTGAGACGTATTCTGAACGGATCTTTTCCAGAATCTCCAGCAACTACACGATGCTGAAGCTGATTGGGGACGATATCCGCATACAGAAAAAACTTCAGGACTTGACCTGACATTTTTTTGTGGTAACATATACACTGTTCAGCAATGGGCTAGTCCCACCCGAACAAACAAAACGTTAAACGTGACTACAGAGACTCAAAAACCCTATTCATCTATAAAATCAACAAATGGAGGAAAAATTGCACCATGGAATTTCAGTCTGCTTTTGAACGTAATCTTGAAACGATTCCCGTAGGTGAGCTTGGCATTATCGCCCTGAAGAGCTGTGAGGTACTGGGTGAAAAGATCAACACCCATATTGTCCAGTGGCGCAGGGAGAGGGAGCATGAGCACAGAAACAGTCCTCTGCTTCAGCACTATGCCCGGGATTCCTATCTGGTGAAAGCCGCAGTACCCCGTTTTGGTTCAGGAGAAGCCAAAGGCATCATTCACGATTCCGTCCGTGGGGACGACCTTTATATTCTGGTGGATGTATGCAACTACAGCCTGACTTATCCTATGTTCGGGATAAAGAACCATATGTCTCCAGACGACCATTTCCAGGATTTGAAGCGGGTAATCGCAGCCGTGGGCGGAAAAGCCCGCCGCATCAACGTGATCATGCCTTTCCTCTATGAGAGCCGTCAGCACAAAAGGAACGGCCGGGAGTCTCTGGACTGCGCCCTTGCCCTGCAGGAGCTTGTAAAGATGGGGGTTGACAATATTATCACTTTTGACGCCCACGATCCCAGGGTGCAGAACGCCATCCCTCTTCACGGCTTTGAGACCATCCTTCCTGTATATCAGTTCATCAAAGGGCTGTTCCGGGCCGCCCCCGACCTGGAAATCTCCCCGGACCGGCTGCTGATCATCAGCCCGGACGAGGGCGGGGCCAAACGTGCAATCTATATGGCCAACCTCCTGGGCCTGGATATGGGAATGTTTTATAAACGGCGGGATTATGCACATATTGTAAATGGCCGCAATCCCATCGTAGCCCATGAGTTTCTGGGCTCCGACGTGGCCGGAAAGGATGTTGTGATTCTGGACGATATGATCTCCTCCGGAGACAGTGTCCTGGAAGTGGCAAAGGAACTGAAATCCCGCCATGCATCCCGCATCTTCATCTGCGCTACCTTCGGCCTGTTTACCAATGGACTGAAGAAATTTGACGATGCTTACCAGCAGGGACTTTTCTATTCCATGCTTACCACGAACTTAATTTACCAGAGACCGGAGCTTCTTGAGAAGCCTTACTATACCGGCTGTGATATGAGCAAATATATCGCCCTGCTGATCGATACTTTGAATCACGATGGATCCATCAGCGACCTTCTCAATCCCACAGGGCGCATCAACAATTTTCTTGCAAAGAAAAATAAAAGAAAGCAGACTCCGTAAACACTATGCTTTCTGACGAAGAAGACGGATCTCTGCCTCATAGCCTGCAAGCTCATTGGGCGTCTCCAGGCAGAAGGGCAGGCCGCAGAGCTTCGGATGATGTACGGTCCGGCGAAGAGCTTCCAGTCCCAGGAAGCCTTCGCCGATTTTTTCGTGACGGTCTTTATGGCTTCCCATGGGGTTCTTGGTATCATTTACATGAACTGCTTTCAGCTTCTCCAGTCCGATAACCCGGTCAAAGGTATTCAGTACTCCCTCCAGATCCCCTGCAATGTCATATCCGGCATCGTAAACGTGGCAGGTGTCCAAACATACTCCCACCAGTTCCGGACACTCCACCAGCTCCAGAATCCTTTCCAGCTCTTCAAAGCGGCTGCCTACCTCTGAGCCTTTTCCCGCCATAGTCTCCAGAAGGACTGTGGTCCTCTGTCCAGGTGTGAGAATCTCGTTGAGCGTCTGGGCAATCAGTGAAATCCCTTTTTCGATTCCCTGTCCCACATGGCTTCCCGGATGGAAATTATAATAATTTCCCGGCAGATACTCCATGCGCTCCAGATCGTCCCTCATAGTCTGAAGGGCAAATTCCCTAGTCTTTTCCTTAGCGGAACAGGGATTCAGAGTGTAGGGGGCGTGGGCTACAATCTCCCCAATCCCCTGTCCTTTGGCAAATTCCAGATAAGCCTTTACATCCTCAGGGTCTATGGCTTTCGCCTTGCTGCCCCGGGGATTTCTTGTAAAAAACTGAAAGGTATTGGCCCCAATAGAAGCAGCCTCCTTTCCCATATGCAGAAATCCCTTGGACGATGATAAGTGACATCCTATTTTAATCATTCGTTTTCCTCGCTTTTTCTTTTATGATCCATTCCACTCTTTACCGGGCCGAGCGGATTTCCTTCAGAAAAGCCTCTTCCCGGTTCTGGCACGTGAACAGAATCACCTGTCGGCCGCAGCCGTTCAGCCACTTAAGGGCAGCCCTGGTCCTGGCGTCGTCATACATGGCAAAAGGCTCGTCTAAAATCAGGGGCAGATTTTTCTCCCCGGCAAAAAGCTCTCCCGCCGCCATGCGCAGGGAAAAATAGATCTGCTGCATCGTGCCGTAGCTGAGCTGCCAGAGCCTGAGAATCCGCTCTCTGGTATGCACCCTTACCTCCAGGGTATCGTCTATGGTAATCCTCTGGTACTTTTTTCTGGTAAGGGCAGAGAGAATGGAGGACGCCCTGTCATTTAAGGTACCCCCTGATCGCTCATAAATTCCCATGGAAAGTTCGCAGATTCGCTGGATCGCAAGATCCAGGGCGTCGATCTCTGTCTGCAGACCGTCCAAAGCCGTATATCTCTGGTAGAGGGCCTCCAGCTCATTCTGCAGCTTCTGATATGCTTCCTCACGGCTGCGGATCTCTTCGCACAGCCGTTCCTGCTTCCAGACTTCCCGTCCTCTCTGGGTTCTTTCCTCCCGGGCTTCCTCTTTTGGTTCCCTCAAAAGGCGCCATGCCAGATAGAAAAATCCAAAAAACACCAGCCCCGATATCCCGAGGAAGATACGCACCACCATAGAATCCAGAAAGACGGCCCCTGCAAAGGAGAGCATCCCTCCTGCCGCCAGAAGAGCCTTGGCCGCATTTCCTGCTTTGCCGCCCCCGGACAACCCGGTGCTTTCCTCCGCCTCCGTCTCCTGCTCTCCTGTGGGATGAACCTGCTGCTTCAGCCTGCTGATCTCTCTCCGTATATATTCTCCTTCTGTCTGGCACTTCTGGATCCTAGCGTCCAAAAGCTCTTCCTCCTGCCTCTTCTTCTGCTCAAATCCCTTTTTCCTCTTCCTCAGCCTGTCCAGGGCTCCAGTAACATCCAGACGCTCATCCAGAGAATTTTCATAGTTCACCATAAAGCTGCGCAGCTCCTCCGCCAGTCCTTCATCCGTCCTGGCGCCGGCCTGAGAGACAAAGATGGTATTGCAGAAAGCCGCCTCTCTCATGCCCGCCAGCATCTGAGCCAGAAATTCCTGAGGGGCCTCCAGCTCCCTTTCTTTTGTCTCACAGACTACAGTCAGGGGCTGTCCATGCCCTGAAAAATCCCTCTGGATCCTGTAAATATCTCCCGCCTCCCGGATACGCATCTCTCCAGCAAAGTACCCAGGATTCTCCCAGGGCTGCCGAATCTGGTACTCATCTGTGCGTGCAGCTCTCCCCCGTCCTCTTGGCAGTCCGAACAGCATGGCCCGAAGGAAAGAATGCAGAGTAGACTTCCCCGCCTCATTTCCCCCGCATATGATATTCATGCCAGGACGGAAGGCCATCCTGTAATTTTCAAACTTTCCGTAATGCTTTACCGTAATGTCGAGAATCTCCATCTCACTCACAATTCCTCTCCCGCCCTAAAAGAGCTGTTTATCACCTCAGGTCTGCCAGGAGGGCCTCCAAACCGTACTGCAGGGCTTTCTTCTCTAAAATCTCCTGAGGTTCTTCCCCGAAGCTTTCAATAAAATCCCCCACCAACTGCCCCTGATACTTCCTTCTCAGTTCCTCAATAGGGAAAGCCGGCGTGGTCTTATCCTGAATCTCCAGAATACGTCCGCATTTTTTGTACATCTCCCACTCCGGCAAAAACTGCGGATCTCTCTGCCCCCTCAGGACAACTTTATACATATGCTGCCCGCCCTCCTGGCGGATTCTCTCCTGGATTTTATTTTTCAAGGAGAAGGCTGTGTCCTCCGGCGTCACTTCAATCTCTTCATGGCGGTACTGACGCCCCGCCAGCTCCACAAAGGTCAGCTTTACCTTTTTCCGAAAGGTTTCCCCCAGAATGAAGCCGTGAGGCCCCGTATCGTTTAGATCCACAGGCTCCAGGGCTCCTGCGTACAGAGCCAGGTTTTTTATATAGACCTGGGGCTTGTGGATGTGTCCCAGGGCAATATAGTCAAAACCGGCTTTCATCAGTTTTTCTTTATTCATGGGGATGTGCTGGGCGTCTCCCCCGTGAGCCAGAAGAATCTTGAAATAGTCTCCCGGCCCTGCCTGAATGGAATCGTAAAGGGGGGCTGTAATCTCCTGCTGATGGTAGCTGAAGCCATAAACTTCCGTTCTCAATTCCGGCAGCCGTATCTTCTCACACTGATCCTCAAATAGGCAGACCACATTTTCGCTCCAGGGAAAATCCCAGTAGGGAGAGGAAGGCTTCAGATAATCATGGTTCCCTGCCATCAGGACTACGATGGTCCCGGACAGAGAAGAAAAAAGAGCGTTCACCTCCTGAAGCTCCCTGACTCTAGGCTGCCGGTGAAACAAATCCCCCGCCACTAAAAGAAGATCCACCTTCCTGGCCCTGGCCTCCCCCATGCATTTTTCGAAAGTCTCCCAGAGCTCTTTCCCCCGGCTTCCAGACCAGGGGGCCCCTGCATCGGGCATAGCCCCCAGATGCACATCCGCAATATGCATAAAACGCATTCCGCACCTCCTTTCCTGCTGCGCAGTTAAAAGTAATGCCAGCTCCAACATTTATAGGAACTGGCATTTCTTAATTAAAGACTTTAAGCCTGCTCTAAAGCCTGGGACAAATCCTGAATAATATCCTGAACATTTTCAATTCCCACAGAGAGCCGGATCATTCCCGGAGAAATTCCTGCCTCCTTAAGCTGCTGGTCATTTAACTGACGGTGGGTATGGCTTGCCGGATGCAGAACACAGGTCTTGGCATCCGCCACATGGGTGACAATGGAGGCAAGCTTTAAGGAATCCATAAAGCGTACGGCAGGCTCCCTGCCGCCCTTGAGTTCAAAGGAGATCACGCCGCAGGTTCCCTTTGGCATATACTTCTTAGCCAGCTCATGATATTTGTCCCCGGGAAGCCCTGCGTAGTTCACAGCGGCCACCTTCTCATGGGCCTGCAGAAATTCCGCCACCTTCTGGGCGTTATAGCAGTGGCGCTCCATGCGCAGCGGCAGCGTCTCCAGACCTACATTCAGCAGGAAGCAGTTCATGGGAGAGGGAATGGAGCCCAGATCCCGCATAAGCTGTGAGGTGGCCTTTGTGATATATGCTTTTTTCCCAAACTTCTTTGTATAAATAATGCCGTGGTAGGAGTCGTCCGGAGTGGTAAGGCCGTGGAACTTGTCTCCGTATGCCTCCCAGTCAAAGTTTCCGCTGTCTACAATGGCGCCTCCCACCTGCATAGCATGGCCATCCATATACTTGGTGGTAGAGTGCGTCACAATGTCCGCCCCCCACTCAAAAGGACGGCAGTTTACAGGAGTGGCAAAGGTGTTGTCCACGATCAGCGGCACACCATGGGAGTGGGCCAGCCTTGCCATCTTCTCAATATCCAGGATCACCAGCGCCGGATTCGCAATGCTCTCCGCCAGGACAGCCCTTGTGTTTGGCTTAAAGGCTTTCTCCAGCTCTTCCTCCGGTGCGTCCACATCCACAAAGGTACACTCGATCCCCAGCTTCTTCATGGTAACGCCCAGCAGGTTAAAGGTTCCGCCGTAGATGGATGAAGCGCAGATCACATGCTCTCCCGCCTCGCAGATATTAAATACCGCATAGAAATTGGCAGCCTGCCCGGATGAGGTGAGCATCGCAGCCACCCCGCCCTCAAGATCCGCAATCTTGGCGGCCACAGCATCGTTGGTGGGATTTTGGAGTCTGGTGTAGAAGTATCCTTCTTCCTCCAGGTCAAAAAGCTTCCCCATATGCTCTGAGGTATCGTATTTGAAGGTTGTGCTCTGGTAGATGGGAAGCATCCTGGGGCCTCCGTTTTCAGGCTGCCAGCCTGACTGGATACATTTTGTCTCAATCTGATAATCGCTCATTTTTCTCCTCCTGTATATGACTGAAATGTCTTTTATGAACCTCTTATGGCGTTATAACACAAACGTCCTCCTAACAGCAGAACATGCCTCTTCCGCAGCAGCAGTTGCAAAACAAGTTCAGGGCGCAGAGCTTCATGCACCAGTCGCCGCCTCCTGAGAAGGGACTTCCATAGGCCTCCCCCCTGCTCTGGTACCACTGCCCTCCCTGCTCAAGCTGCTGAACCAACTGCCGGTACTGAAAATTTCCCGGCTCCATATTGGCCGCCCTCCTGGCATGGTCCTTGGCCAGCACGTTATTTCCCAGGCCAGAGTTCGCCAGAGCGCTTAAATAATACCACCTGGCCGTCCTGTCTTCAATGCCCGCAAGGACATTCAGGGCCTCCGAAAAATACTGGTTCCGTATATAGTTCTCCGCCGCCTGCAGGCGCACATCGGTCTCTGTCCGGTTCGCCTGCCGGCTTTGTCCGGAACCATAGCCGCCGAAACCGCCATAGCTGCCAAAACCTCCAAAGCCTCCGAAACCGCCGTAGCCACCGTAGCCGCCGTATTCCTGAGAATAAGAACCAGAACTTCCTGATGTTCCCCGCTCCCGGTCCTCCATAATCTGCTGATATGCCTGCTGGATCTCCTTAAACTTTTCTTCTGCTTTTTCTTTATTCGGATTATTAATATTTGCATCGGGATGATACTTCCTGCTCAGCGCCCGATAGGCTTTTTTTATCTCTTCCTCCGACGCATTTTCCGGTACTCCCAATATCTCATATGGATTCTTCATACTTCCTCCCGTGACGCTTTCCCTTTCTTCTCGTCTCTGGTGCCCGCCTCCTGAAGCTGTACATATCTGCACCAGACGCCCGAATACAGAATATTTCTCAGTATGTCGGCATTCTCCAGGATAGGAAGTCTCTCAAAGCTCCTGGAAGCCTCCGCCATCATGGACGTAAGCATTTCCCGCAGCTCTTTTTCCCGATCCTCCTGCCAGAGATCTCCCCATTTTAAGAACAGATTATAATTTCCTTTCTTTCTGTCCTTATCCACATCCTCCACGGCATCCAGCAGATAGATAAATTTACCCAGGAAAAATCCCATCCTGCGCAGATCCGTTTCCCAGGCGTCCTCCTTCCAAACGAAAATCTCTTCTAGGAATTTTCCTGTCAGTCCCGAAACGTAATCGATGTCGTCCGTATTCTCCTGCTCCGCCTGTGAAAGAAGCCGGATATTCTTCTCCACGGCTTCTGCCTGTCTTGGGTACTGTTCCCGCAGCTTTTCATAATCTTTCTTTAAAATTCCCGCAGCAGCCCTCTGGGGATACTTTCTGTCGTCTCTCCAATCGTCCAGAAGCTTCTGGTAGGAGAGCAGCACAGTCATATCAGCAGCATAGGACACCGCTTCATTCTCCACACTGTCATGCTTTCTGACCGGGTGGAGGATACACCTCTTCCTGGTTTTTTCTGTCTCCGGTTCATACAGGCCCGTATGGAGAAGTGCCAGGAAGGTCAAATCATAGTTTAGCATCATTTGGGCCGTACGTCCATACCGCATATGCAAATTACGGCATAATCCGCAGTAATAGCTGCGGTATGCCGTATATTCCCGAATCTTCAGCTCCTGTTCATTTACACGTATATATCCAAACATTCCATCAACTCTTTTTCACGAATTCATTTCTGCACTTGGGGCAGGTGATGCAGATCTTCCCTTTTCCTCTGGGAATTCTGATCTTCTGTCCGCAGGAAGGGCATTTATAGATGTGATATGCCTTTCTCTCCTCCCAAAAGCTGCGCTTAAATATAGAGAGAAATTTCTCCTTCAGGCGCAGATACTGCTGGTTCTCCGCATCTCTCTTGGCCAGATTCCTGGAAAACATACGGAAATAGCACACCACCAAAATGGCCAGCGCCGCCACGTACAGAATATATGTACCTGTAAATAAGTTCAGGATCAGGCACAAAAAACAGACCGCCAGCATAAATCTGGAAAGCTGATCCGCTCCGTATCTGCCGCTCATAAACCGAATAAACCGTTCCTTCATATTCTTACCTCTCATTTCCCTTCATAACTGCCTCCTGTATGAGGCTGCCGTTGTCTGTATTTCAAACTTTACCCCCGAAATCCCCTCCTGTCAACGTATTCACCCGAAATTTCATACAAATTTCAGACATTTTCGTAACAGTTCAGATCCCTGGGTTCTGCGTGTTTTTCTATTCCTTTTGTTCTTCTTCACAGACAGGAAAATCTAAAATGGCAGAAAACTCTTCTCCCTCCACCTGAAGCCGGAAAACTCCGCCCATCAGCTCCGTAAGACTCTGGGCAATAGACAGTCCCAGCCCGCTGCCTTCTGTGGTACGGCTTTTATCGCCTCTGACGAATCTGCCGCTCAGCTCCTGGGCTTCCACCGTAATGGCATCCCGGGATATATTTTTCAGGGTGAACACTGCCCTCCCCTGGCCGCAGGAGAGAACCGCTTCCACGGAAGTGTTTTCCCTTGCATACTTGCAGATATTTCCCAGAAGATTTTCCAGCACTCTCCAGAGCTGACGGCCGTCCGCCTGAATATAGACAGCTTCTTTTGGGAAGTCCGCATGGACTCTAAGCTGCTTTTCTTCCAGACGTTCTTCAAATTCTCCCATAGCCTGGGAAATCATGCTCTGAAACTGCATCCGCATCATGTGCAGCTCTATGTTTCCGGAGCTGATCTTGCTTGCCTCCACCAGATCCTCCGTAAGCTGCCGCAGGCGCTGGGATTTCTGCTCCAAAACCTCCAGATAGTGCGCCGCCCGCTCCCCCGGAAGGTTCTCCCTCTTGAGAAGATCTACATAGTTGATAATAGAGGTCAGGGGCGTTTTAATGTCATGGGAAACATTCGTGATCAGCTCCGCCTTCAGCCGTTCATTTTTCACAATAGCGTCCACGGCTTTCTGCAGGCCATCCCCCATCTCATTGACGGCCTTTCCCATCTCATACGTCTCCCCCTGAAGGGCAGATATGTCGATTTTATAGGACAAATCCCCCTGGGAAATCTGATGGATGCCTTCCCACACGCTCTGCTTTCCCACCATATCCCGCAGAAGATAGAGCAGAACTACCATGTCCATGATCAACACCAAAAGCACCCCTGTCTTTCTGAAGCGGAGAAGGAACAGAAAATTCAGGGCAAAGAATATGACGTAAACGAAAAGCACTAAGCCTGAGATCATCCTGGCGGAACGAACCTGCCGCCACGTCTTTACCAGCATACGGCATACACTGTTTGACCAAAGCGTTCTGCTCTTGATACGCCTCGCCAGGCTGAGGCAGCCGCTCAAAAAAATGAGATAGCTTACAGCCAAAGCCGTCCCAAAGGGATAGCCGTCATCGCCGTACAGCACTGAGCCCCAGCTCTCTATGGAAAAGAAGTAAATCAGAAAGATGGTGCCTGCGATCAGATAAATTCCCAGAGCTACCTCCGTGGGGATCCTGTCTGTCCGCAGCAGAACAGGCGTCAGCCGCCCCTCCTTCCACCCGGCGCTCAAAAGGGAAAGAATGAAACCCGCCAGCATAAACACCAGACAGCCTCCGGACACAAAAATAGAAGTCCAGACGATCCCTCCCCTGCCGGAATAATACTCTGCCAGGGCCTGCAGCACATCATCCGCAGGGTAAGACAGATTCACAGCCAGAAACACTTTTTCATTGGTGTCTACAAAGCGGTTCGTCATAAACCAGTCCGCCGCCTCCTCATTCAGGACATTGTCTGGATTAGCCACCATGATATTAAAGCTTCTCTCGCCCTCATAGAGAGGCACAAACCCTTTCTCTCTTTTCAAAACATAGGAAGCCTCGTCAAAGGAAATCACGTCCATATTTGTATACAATTTGCCAGTGGCCGTATCCTCAATACAGTAGCGCAGGTTGCTGGGGGCATCAGGGGACCAGGTCTCATCCTGCACCATCTGATACTCTTCGTACCGTTCCCAGACATCCTGGCACACCTCGTCCAGCTTCACGTACATCCGCAGCAGAAAAGAAGCGGAATCCGAGTACCACCTGGAGCATTCGGTAAGGGGAATCCCGGTAATAGGCAGAATCGTCTCCAGAGTATAGGCCTGCTCCGAGAGCAGCTCTCCGGCTTCCTGTCCCGTACTCTGCTCCTGTTCCTGGGCTAAGGCGATGGCGCTGTGGAGCGCTTCCCTCCCTCCATTTTCGCAGAAGGTCAGAAGATCCTCCAGAAGATACGTAGTGTTCAGATCCTGAACTGCTTCCTGGTCATCCCCATAAGACTGGATATCGATTTCTCTCTTTCCGAAAAACTCTCCACCCTCCTCGAACAGCTCCAGATTCTGCTGCCCCCGGATCTTATCGGCAATAATATTATTTACCGTTCCCAGAAAGACCTCCGACTCCTCATACTTCCTGGAGAGCTCCTTGAGGTTGAAGGAATCCTCCAGCCAAAATCCGATTCGGAATACATTGAAAACAAACAGGCAGGCCGCAGCCGTCTGCAGAATAATCAGAAGCGCTTTCGCCCATTTTTTATAAATCAGCCTTCCCACTTCATCCCTTCCTTTATATCCGTTTCCAAAAAGCTTTTATAGTTTCTCCACCTTGTAGCCGATTCCCCAGATCACTTTCAGGTACTTGGGATTCTTGGGATCAATCTCAATCTTCTCCCGGATATGGCGGATATGTACCGTCACCGTGTTATCTGCGCCGTAAGCCTCTTCTTTCCAGATATGCTCATAAATCTGTTCAATGGAAAAAACTTTTCCCTTATTCTGTACCAGAAAGAGAAGGATATTGTATTCAATCCTGGTAAGCTTCACCGGTTCCCCATCCAC
>DVGR01000100.1 GCA_018712605.1 Candidatus Choladousia intestinigallinarum | reverse complement strand
TTCAGCTTCTGGATCAGATTGTCAGAAGTGATGAAGAGCTGCAGGTAGTGGGTAAGGCAGGAAACGGTGAGGATCTGATTGAGATTATCAAGGAAAAGGAACCGGATGTTGTATTGCTTGACATCATTATGCCAAAGCTGGACGGCTTGGCGGTTATGGACCGAATTAACCACGACAAGGATATTAAGAAACCGGCTTTTATTGTGATTTCGGCAGTAAGCCAGGAGAAAACCACGGAGGACGCCTTTGAACTGGGAGCGGATTACTATATACTGAAGCCCTTTAACAATGATATGGTGCTGAACAGAATCCGCCGGGTGAAGACAAGGCAGGAGAGAAGCGCCGGAAAAGAAAAGAAGAGAAAAACTTTTGAGAGCAAGAAAGAATACCTGGAGCATAATCTGGAAGCGGACGTTACCAGCATCATTCACGAAGTGGGAGTGCCGGCTCATATTAAAGGATATCAGTATCTGAGAGACGCCATTATTATGTCTGTGACGGATATGGAAATGCTGAATTCCATTACAAAAATTTTATATCCTACCATTGCCAAGCGCCATCAGACCACACCCAGCCGGGTAGAGCGGGCCATCCGCCACGCCATCGAGGTGGCCTGGAGCAGAGGGAAAATGGACACCATAGAAGAATTGTTTGGCTACACGGTAAGCGGCGGGAAGGGAAAGCCTACAAATTCTGAATTCATTGCCCTGATTGCGGATAAAATCCGTCTTGAATATAAAAACCGGGGACAATAAAAAATTTATTCAGAATAAAATTTTATTATAGCAGAATAAACACTTTTCTTTGGGGACAAAATGCGGTATAATCTCTCTATATATAATGGATGATGCGGAGGTTTCTTGTATGAAGAAAATATTATTTGTTACGTCTGAGGCGGTGCCTTTTATTAAAACCGGCGGCCTGGCAGATGTGGCTGGATCCCTGCCAAAGTGTTTTAATAAAGAAGAATTTGATGTGAGAGTGATTTTGCCCAAATATCTTTGCATGAGCGAAGAGTGGAAGAACAAAATGAACTATGTCACTCACTTTTATATGGATCTCTCCTGGCGTTCTCAGTATGTAGGCGTGCTGGAGATGCAGTATGACGGGGTGCAGTTCTACTTTATTGACAATGAATATTATTTTTCCGGGCCTAAGCCTTACGGGAATATCTATCAGGATATTGAGAAGTTTGCCTTTTTCTCCAAGGCGGCTCTTTCAGCCCTTCCACTGATCGGCTTTCAGCCGGATATTGTTCACTGCCATGACTGGCAGACGGGGCTTGTGCCGGTGCTTTTGAAGGATAAGTTCCATGAGGGCGAATTCTTTAGGAATATGAAATCCATCATTACCATACATAACCTGAAATTCCAGGGTGTCTGGGATGTGAAAACGGTTCGGGATATTACGGGACTTCCCGCTTATTATTTCACGCCGGACAAGCTGGAAGCTTACGGGGATGCGAATTATCTGAAGGGCGGCATCGTATATGCGGATGCGGTGACCACCGTGAGTGACACGTATGCGGAGGAAATTAAGACTCCCTTCTACGGCGAACGCCTGGACGGACTGATGCGGGCAAGATCTAACTGTCTGCGTGGTATTGTAAATGGAATCGACTACGATGAGTACAATCCTGAGACGGATAAGATGATCGAATTCAAGTACAACAGCAAGAACTTCCGCAAAGAAAAGATTAAAAATAAGAGAGCTCTCCAGAGAGATCTGGGGCTGGCTCAGAATGACGGTACCTTCCTGATCGGAATTGTATCCCGGCTCACAGACCAGAAGGGCTTTGATCTGATTGCCTATATGATGGATGAGATGTGCCAGCAGGATCTTCAGCTTGTGGTGCTGGGGACAGGGGATGAGAAGTATGAGAATATGTTCCGGCATTTCGCATGGAAATACCAGGGCAAAGTATCGGCCAATATTTACTATTCAGAGGCTATGTCCCACAGGATCTATGCTTCCTGCGATGCGTTCCTGATGCCGTCTCTCTTTGAGCCCTGCGGTCTCTCTCAGCTTATGAGCCTTAGATACGGTACGGTGCCGATTGTAAGGGAGACTGGCGGACTTAAGGATACGGTACAGCCCTACAATGAATATGAGAGTACGGGAACTGGCTTCAGCTTCGCCAACTACAATGCCCATGAGATGTTTAACACTGTAAAATACGCTATGCATGTATACTACAACAGAAAGCGTGAATGGAACAAGCTCATTGACCGGGGCATGGCGGCAGACTTTTCCTGGAGCAGTTCTGCCAGGCAATATGAGGATCTCTACAGAAGCCTGTAGGATCCCGGACAGGATCTGCGGGTGCGGATCTTGAAAATATGAATGATTTTCCTCCTTCTGGGCATACTGAGAGTGTAATCCAGTATACAGAAGGAGGAATTTTTATGAATCAGGGATTATCAGAATTAGATCTGCAGAACCTTCGTCATCTGATCGGCGGTTATACCACTACTCACTGCAAAATGCAGGCGTACGCGGCCGAGGCCCAGGATCCAAACGTGAAACAGTTTTTTGAGAAGTCGGCCCAGTCTGCCATGCAGACAAAGCAGCAGCTTATGAGCTTTTTACAGTAGGAGGGACAAGATATGATGGATGAGAAAACGATGGTAGCAGACACTCTGGCAGGAATCAACGGAGAGCTGGTCCGTTACGGAGAGATGATTCCTCAGACTGAGAATATGCAGTTAAAGCAGACTTTAAAACAGATCCGCAACCAGTGCGAGGCTTCCCAGGAGGAAATCTATCAGATTGCCAGAAGCAAGCAGTATTATATTCCTGCGGCGATGGCAAAACAGGATGAGATTGAACATGTCAAGATGATTTTAAGCCAGGGCTGAGCCGTAAAGCACCTCGGGACCGCTTATCTGGAGCGGTTCCGAAGCATAAGGAGGCTGCTGCCTGGAAGGAGAAAGGCAAAAAGATACAGGCTGATCTCCAGGAAAAAACCGCCCCAGGTATTCTGGGAGACAAGGCCCAGGGCGCGGATCAGATACATACATCCTGTGGCGCACAGGCACAGGGATAAGGGCAGTATAAGAGCTTTTGCGGGATCCGGCAGATACCCTGTGCTTTTGTACAGAAGAGCCAGAGAAGAGGCGGACAGAAATATCTGGGCAAATAGAATACCATACAGATATCCCTCGATCCCCATAACCGGCACCAGGAAGATCACGAAAAGCAGACGCAGAGTGAAGGACAGGGAGTGAAAGAGAGAGACTGCTCCTGTCTTCCCAAGACCGTGCAGGATGCTGGAGAGGGTGGTTCCCGTATAGAGAAAGGGACAGAGGAAGGAGAGGCTGAGGATATATTTTCCCGCTGTCTGACTGTCAAAGAGAAGCTGCCCTGCCTCTTCTCCGAAGAGAAGGAAGGCGTTCACACAGAAAAAGCCCAGGTAAAGGCTGCCAAGAAAGCTTGCCTCTATAGCGGCATTTAGCTGTCTGCTTCGGTCTGCGGATTTCGCCTCGGAGACCGCAGGGAGCAGAAGCGTTCCCAGGGAACCGGTAATGGCTGTGGGAAACAGGATCAGGGGGAGAGCCATACCGGAAAAGGTTCCGTATTCAGCTAGGGCTTGGGATGCAGTGAGGCCGAACTGCCGAAGCTGCAGAGGCAGAAGAGCGGCTTCGATTCCCTGCAGAACACAGAGCAGCATACGGCTGCTGGAGAGAGGGAGAGAGACTGAAAGAGTGCTTCGTATGCTCGATCGCAGCTCTGCTTTTCCAGGCATGGGCTCCCTGGGAGAAAGAAGCAGGAATAAAAAGCACAACAGGGCGCTGGAGGCTTCCCCGGCTGCCTGGCCGAGAACGATGACAGCGGCTGAGAGAACATATCCCCTCTCAATAAAAATAAAATACAGAATAAAAGAGACGAGAATGCGCAGAAGCTGCTCGGTAAGCTGAGAAAAGGCCGGCAGCAGGATCTTTTTCTGGCCGATCAGATAGCCGCTGACGCAGGAATGGACGGCGGCGAAAGGGAGGGAAAAAGCTAGTATTTTAAGGAGAAGGCTGCATCTGGGTTCCCCCAGAAAGGCAGAGGCAATCCATCCGGAGCCAAGAAAAAGAAGGAGAGAGCAGAAAAAAGCCCCCCCAAGGGACAGGAGAAATCCTGATAAAAAAGCGTTCCAGGCTTCTTTTTTTGACCCTTTCGCCAGGCTGGCGGAAACGTGTTTTGACACGGCTGTCTGTATTCCGCCGAAGGCTGCAGCGGCGCAGAAAGCGTATACGGGAAGAATAAGCTGATGAATTCCCATGTTTTCCGCACCAACCGTGCGTGAGAGGAATATCTTATAGAAAAAGCCGGCAGTCCGGGACAGAAGGCCGGCAGCAGTGAGTATAAAAGTCCCTTTTAGCAGATACAGCTTTTGATTCATATTTTGTACCAACATAGAATCTTCATTTCTTTACAGGTTATGCGACAATATCCCTTGACAGAACTTCTCAAGAGTGGTATTCTCTCCATAAATCCAAGTAAAAAACTAGGAATAAGAAACACAGGTGATCAGTATGAAGCTTTCGACAAAAGGAAGATACGGACTTCGGGCTTTGATTGACCTGGCGCAGCACTGCGGGGATGAGGCGGTGTCCATCAGCAGCATTGCCGCCAGGCAGAAGATTTCCGAGGGATATCTGGAGCAGCTTGTGGCCCGGATGAAAAAAGCGGGACTCGTTACCAGTACCAGGGGCGCTCTGGGCGGATATCGTCTGGCAAAGCCAGCCCATGAGATCTCCGTGGGAGATGTCTTAAGAGCTCTGGAGGGAGATCTCAGGGCTGTGGAATGTTCAGGAGAATCCGGCGGCTGCCGGGAGGCGGATCTGTGTGTGACGAAATATGTCTGGCAGAGAATCAACGACAGTATAGCCAGGACTGTGGATGAGATTCGTCTGGACCAGCTTGTGGAAGAGAGCCGGGAGACGGAGAGGCGTCGGGAGGCTCTTGCGGAACACAGCGGAGAAAAAGCCTGCATGGCGGAAAAGAAAGGGAATAAGAGGAGGAAACAGGAAGATGGATCGGCAGATATATCTTGATAATGCGGCGACGACAAAAGTATCTGGAACTGTGCTGGAGGCAATGCTTCCCTATTTTTCAGAATACTATGGCAATGCTTCCAGCATTTACGGACTGGGGGCCAAGAGTAAAGAGGCTATCAGCAAGAGCCGGGAGATTCTGGCCGGCACTCTGGGGGCAAAGGAAAATGAGATTTACTTTACGGCAGGAGGCTCAGAAGCGGACAACTGGGCAATAAAAGCTGCCGCTGAAGCATACGCTTCCAAAGGGAAACACATTATCACATCGAAAATTGAGCATCATGCGGTTCTCCACACCTGTCAGTACCTGGAGCGTCAGGGATATGAGGTAAGCTACATTGATGTGGATGAGCGGGGAATTGTAAAGCTGGATGAGCTTAAGAAGGCGATCCGTCCGGATACGGTTCTGATCTCCATTATGTTTGCCAACAATGAGATCGGCACCATCCAGCCCATAAAAGAGATCGGACAGATCGCAAGAGAACATGGAATTCTTTTCCATACGGACGCAGTGCAGGCATATGGGCAGATTCCCATTCAGGTAGATGAGTGCTGCATCGACATGCTCAGCGCCAGCGGCCATAAGCTGTGCGGCCCCAAAGGAGTGGGATTTCTCTATATCCGAAAGGGGGTAAAGATCCGTTCTTTCATTCATGGAGGGGCTCAGGAGAGAAAGCGCCGGGCCGGAACGGAGAATGTCCCGGGGATTGTGGGGCTTGGAGTGGCTGCCTGGGAGGCTGTGGATACCATGCAGGAGCGGGCAGAGAGAGAAACGGCCCTCAGGGATTATCTGATTGGAAGAGTGCTGGCGGAGATTCCCTATACAAGACTGAACGGGGATGCCAAAAAACGTCTTCCCAACAACG
The DNA here is from genome assembly GCA_018712605.1 of Candidatus Choladousia intestinigallinarum. Classification (GTDB taxonomy): domain Bacteria; phylum Bacillota; class Clostridia; order Lachnospirales; family Lachnospiraceae; genus Choladousia; species Choladousia intestinigallinarum. The sequence goes on along the minus strand of DVGR01000100.1, from coordinate 9,050 downwards.
CCAACTTCAGTTTTCAGTTTATTGAAGGGGAATCCCTGCTGATTATGCTGGATATGGAGGGCATCAGCGGATCCAGCGGCTCTGCGTGTACTTCAGGATCCCTGGATCCTTCCCATGTACTGCTGGCGATCGGCCTTCCTCATGAGATTGCCCACGGCTCTCTTCGTCTGACACTTGGAGCGGACACTACCAAGGAAGATTTGGACTATGTGGTGGAGAAAACAAAGCAGATTGTGGAGCGCCTTAGAAGTATGTCGCCCCTTTATGAGGATTTCGTAAAAAAATCAGGGAAAAACAGAGAATAAAAATAAAAAGAACTTTGGAGGAAAGAAGCATGTATTCAGAGAAAGTAATGGATCATTTTCAGAATCCCAGAAACGTGGGAGAGATAGAGAACGCCAGCGGCGTGGGAACTGTGGGAAACGCAAAATGCGGGGATATCATGCGCATCTACCTGGATATTGATGAAGCAGGCGTGATCCGGGACGTTAAGTTTAAAACCTTTGGATGCGGCGCAGCTGTGGCCACCAGCAGTATGGCTACGGAGCTGGTAAAAGGGAAGACTGTGCAGGAGGCGCTTCAGGTGACCAATAAGGCTGTGATGGAGGCTCTGGACGGCCTTCCTCCTGTTAAGGTACACTGCTCCCTTTTGGCGGAGGAGGCTATCCATGCGGCTCTTTGGGATTATGCCGAAAAGAATGGAATAAAGATTGAGGGACTTACAAAACCCAAGTCAGACATCCACGAAGGCGAAGAGGAGGAAGAAGAGGAATACTAAAAGATGGGGAAGAAGCGTGTGGTAGTGGGAATGTCCGGCGGAGTGGACTCCACGGTGGCCGCATATCTGCTGAAAGAGGCAGGGTATGAGGTCATCGGCGTGACAATGCAGATTTGGCAGGAAGAGGATCCTCTGGAGGTGGAAGAAAACGGAGGATGCTGCGGTCTGAGCGCCGTGGAGGATGCCAGAAGAGCGGCAGAGACTCTTGGAATTCCCTATTATGTTATGAATTTCCGCAGAGAATTTAAGAAACAGGTGATTGATTATTTTTCACAGGAGTATCTGGCGGGGAGGACTCCCAATCCGTGTATTGCCTGCAATCGCTATATTAAGTGGGAGGCTCTGCTGAAAAGAAGCATGGAGATTGGGGCCGATTATATTGCCACCGGCCATTACGCCAGGATCCGGAAGCTGGAAAACGGGAGATACACAATCTGCCGATCTGCGGCAGGGGGCAAGGATCAGACGTATGCCCTCTACAGCCTGACCCAGGAACAGCTCGCCCATACTTTAATGCCGGTAGGTGATTATGAGAAGAGAGAAATCCGGGAAATTGCCAGTTCGCTGGGACTGAAAGTGGCTGCGAAGCCGGACAGCATGGAAATCTGTTTTGTGCCGGATCAGGATTATGCGGGCTTTATAGAAAATTATACGGGACAGAAGGTTTTGGAAGGAAATTTTGTCACCGCCCAGGGAGAAGTTCTCGGAAAACACAGAGGAATTATACATTATACCATTGGGCAGAGGAAGGGACTCAATCTGAGCCTTGGCAGACCAGCCTTTGTGACGGAAATCCGTCCTGAAACCAATGAAGTGGTCATTGGAACGGGAGAGGATGTATTCACGGAAGGGCTTGTATGCAGCCAACTGAATTTTATGAGTATTCCGGAAATACAGGGGGAACTTCCAGTGACAGCTAAGATCCGCTATAACCACGCAGGCGAAGAAGCCGTGGTTAAGATGACGGGGCCGGATCAGGCAGAGGTGAGATTTCTGCGTCCTGTGAGAGCGGTAACACCGGGACAGGCAGTCGTCTTCTATCAGGGGGACTGCGTAGCCGGCGGGGGCACCATTACAGGGAAAAAGAAATAAGAAATATTTCTTGTATTCTCCTTCAAATATGTACTATGATAAGAAACAGTGAGCTAAGGGCTGGAAGGAGGAAAAACGGATATGCAGCAGGGACAGAGCCGCCCAAGAAGGAGCGGAAGCAGATATCCTGAGAAGAGAGACGATACGGTATATGGGAAAAGACTAAGCCGTAATGGCGGATCGGCTCAGGATGAGAGGACCTTCCGGGAGAATCGGTACGCCAGGCCGTCCCAGGATAACAGAACAACTCGGGAGAGTCGATACGCCAGGCCATCCCAGGATAATAGGATAAGCTGGGAGAGCCGGTACGCCAGACCGTCCCAGGATAATAGAACAACTCGGGAGAGCCGGTACGTCAGACCGTCCCAGGATGGGAGGATGAGCCGGAGAAAAAAGAAAAAGCACGGCAGTCCCCAGGGCCGGGGCGTTCTTTTGCTTCTTCTGGCTGTCGTTCTGGTAGCAGCCTGCGGGGGCGGGCTTTTTTACTTTCTCAGCAGACAGAAGGTACCAAAAGTTTCGGTAGACCTTACGATTTTAGACAGCCCTTATGCGGTGCTTGTGGACGGGCCTACAGGCCAGGTCCTGGCTTCCAAGGGGGGAGGCGACCGGATTTATCCTGCCTCCATGACGAAAATACTCACAGTGTACACGGCGATCCGTCATCTGGACAATCTGGATCAGACCGTGACCCTGTCCTATGATTATTTCGACTCTCTTTATGAGAACGATGCGTCCAGAGCGGGATTTGAACCGGGGGAAGAGGCCTCTATCCGTGATCTTCTGTATGGAGCGATGCTGCCCTCAGGGGCTGAGTGCTGTATGGAGCTTTCCATTCAGGCGGCAGGCTCCCAGGAGGGAATGGTAGAGCTGATGAACCAGGAGGCAGAAAGATTGGGGCTTTCTGATTCACATTTCTCTAATGTTACGGGGCTGCACGATGAGAATCTTTATTCCACTCCAGAAGATATTGCCAAGCTTTTGCGGGCGGCTTTGGAGAATGATACTTTCTATGAAATTTTCACCACCCATTCTTATACTGTGGCGCCCAGCGCCGTGCATCCGGAAGGTTTTACTTTCTGGAGTACCATGTTTAAGAATATGACGGAGGAAACGGTAAACGGCGGGGAGATTCTGGGAGGAAAAACCGGATATACCCAGGAGGCTGGACATTGTCTGGCCAGCATGGCCAGGGTAAATGACCGCTCATACGTTTTGGTTACAGCCGGGGCTGCAGAAAATCCAAGTACGGAGCTGTATCATATTAACGATGCATTTCTGGCCTACAACCAGATTGCAGGTGAAGAATAGTCAAAAGCCAGGGCAGCTTACAAGGGAAGCTGCTCTGGCTTTCTGTCTTTAAACACACAGTAGTTCTTATATCCCAGCTCCTTCAGAAGAGAGGCGGTTTTTGAAAAATCATAGGCCAGATGTTCCGGGGAATGGGCATCGGAGCCAATGGTAATCAGTTCTCCTCCCAGCTCCCGGTATCGTTTGAGAATGCCGATACAGGGGTTTGGCTGGCCCAGTCCATACTTGAAGCCGCCTGTATTCACCTCCAGGCATTTTCCCTCCTGGATCAAAAGACGGAGGATGGGATCCAGATATTCCCGGTATTTTTCGTAAGAATAATATTGGTTGCGGTTTGGGCCGTACCGTACCACATAGTCCATATGCCCCAGTGTGTCATAGGAAGAAAACTGACGGAGATTTTCATACTGTACCTGGAAAAACCTTGCATAGCATTCATCCTCAGAACGGCCTTCAAAGAAAGAGTGATCATAGGGATCTTTGCCGTCTGCGTAATGCTGGGAGCAGATAATAAAATCAAAAGGATGGGAATCGGCATATTCCCTGAGAACCGGAAGAAGATGGCCCTGAATGCCTAGCTCCACGCCTATGCGTATATTCAGTCTGTCTTTCCACTCTTCCTGAAGCCGCCCAAGAGTTTCCAGATAGCGCTCCGTATCCAGCAGGAAAAACGTAGGATCCCCAGGCGCATCCAGATCCAGGTGTTCCGTGAAACAGATCCCCTCCATGCCGAGAGCGACAGCCTTTTGAATCATCTGTACTGCCGGGATATCGCAGTCTCCGGAAAAATCAGAGTGCAGATGATAGTCATAACGGATTTCCATAATGAATTCCTCCTTGGAAAGAATGCCGGCGGCTGCGCCGCTGCCTAATTTTTTTCTGTATTAGGAGCTTAACATATTTTTATGGAAATAGAAAGAGGATAAAAAGAAAGATAAGGAAAGAACAAAGCGCATGCCGCAGGGAAAAAGAAAGCTTGAAACAAATTTTTACAAAGAATCGAGATTTCTACTTGAATTTTTGGAACAAATTGGGTAGAATATTACATAAGGTGTGGACTCTGAATACGGAGACACCCAACAGTATTGCTAACTCAGCAAAATTACTTTTAGGAGGAATTAAAATCATGGCAGTAAAAGTTGCAATTAATGGTTTTGGCCGTATTGGCCGTCTGGCTTTCCGTCAGATGTTCGGAGCAGAGGGATTTGAGATCGTAGCTATCAACGATCTGACTTCTCCTGAAATGCTGGCTCACTTACTGAAATATGATTCCACTCAGGGCAGATACGAACTGTGTGACAAGGTTTCTTTCAGCGAAGATTCCATCACCGTTGACGGAAAAGAGATCAAGATCTATGCTGAAGCGAAAGCAGCAGATCTTCCTTGGGGAGAACTGGGTGTTGATGTAGTTCTGGAGTGTACTGGTTTCTACACCTCCAAAGACAAAGCACAGGCTCATATTGATGCAGGCGCTAAGCATGTAATCATTTCCGCACCGGCTGGAAACGATCTGAAGACCATCGTTTACAATGTAAACCATCAGGGTCTTACAAGCGAGGACAAGATCATCTCCGCTGCATCCTGTACAACAAACTGCCTTGCTCCTATGGCAAAGGCTCTGAATGACCTGGCAGCAATCAAGTCTGGTATCATGTGCACCATCCACGCTTACACAGGCGATCAGATGACACTTGACGGACCTCAGAGAAAAGGCGACAAGAGAAGATCACGTGCTGCAGCAGTGAATATTGTTCCCAACAGCACTGGCGCTGCAAAGGCTATCGGTCTTGTTATTCCGGAACTGAACGGCAAACTGATCGGCGCTGCACAGCGTGTTCCGACCCCCACAGGTTCCACCACGATCCTTACTGCAGTAGTAGAAGGAAACGTAACAAAAGATCAGATCAACGCAGCTATGAAAGCAGCTTCCAATGAGTCCTTCGGTTACAACGAGGATGAGATCGTATCCAGCGATATCGTTGGTATGAGATATGGTTCTCTGTTTGATGCTACCCAGACCATGGTTCTTCCGCTGGACAACGGAACCACACAGGTACAGGTTGTTTCTTGGTATGACAACGAGAACTCCTACACCAGCCAGATGGTTCGTACCATCAAGCACTTTGGAAAACTTCTTGGAGCATAATGCTTCCGGCAGTGAAAAAGTGAAAAAGGAGATATAGACTCACTAAGGGTCCGGTCTGTTTTGGACCGGACCCCTTTGTATTGCTCTATAAGATTCTTTTTATGTAGAGGCGATAAGATTTTTAATTTCATAGGAAGTATGGAGGTTTTAAATCATGGGATTGAATAAAAAATCTGTAGATGATATTAATGTAAGCGGCAAGAAAGTCCTGGTGCGCTGCGACTTTAACGTTCCGCTTAAGGAAGGCAAGATCACAGACGAAAACCGTCTTGTTGCAGCCCTTCCCACCATCAAGAAACTGGTTGCGGACGGCGGAAAGATCATCCTTTGCTCCCATCTTGGGAAACCTAAGGGAGAGCCGAAGCCGGAGCTGTCTCTTGCACCGGTTGCGGTACGCCTTTCTGAACTCTTGGGACAGGAAGTGAAATTCGTGGCAAGTCCGGTTGTAGTGGACGACAGCGTAAAGGCAGCCGTTGACGCTATGAAGGACGGCGAGATCATTCTTCTGGAGAATACCCGTTACCGTGCGGAAGAGACTAAGAACGGCGAGGCATTCAGCAAAGATCTGGCCTCTCTTGCGGAAGTGTTTGTAAACGATGCTTTCGGAACCGCACACAGAGCACATTGCTCCAATGTGGGTGTTACCGAGTACATTGACACCTGTGTGGTTGGATACCTGATGCAGAAAGAGATTGATTTCCTTGGAAAAGCAGTGGAGACTCCGGTAAGACCTTTCGTTGCAATCCTTGGCGGCGCAAAAGTGGCGGACAAGCTGAACGTAATCTCCAACCTTTTGGAGAAATGCGACACTCTTATTATCGGCGGCGGCATGGCATATACCTTCCTGAAAGCAAAAGGATATGAGGTAGGCGCTTCTCTGGTTGACGATACCAAGATTGATTACTGCAAAGAGATGATCGCAAAGGCAGAGTCTCTTGGCAAGCAGCTTCTGCTTCCGGTTGACACTGCTATCGCAAAAGCGTTCCCCAATCCCATTGACGCAGAAATCGATGTGGATTACGTAGACTGCGATGCTATGCCGGCAGATTCTCTGGGACTGGATATCGGACCTAAGACTTCTGCACTCTACGCAGATGCTGCAAAGACAGCCAAGACTGTAGTATGGAACGGCCCCATGGGTGTATTTGAGAATCCTGTTCTCGCCAAGGGTACCATCGCAGTTGCAAAAGCCCTGGCAGAGACAGATGCTACCACCATCATCGGCGGCGGTGACTCTGCAGCGGCTGTAAACCAGCTTGGATTTGGCGACAAGATGTCCCACATCTCCACAGGCGGCGGTGCATCCCTTGAGTTCCTGGAGGGCAAGGCTCTTCCGGGCGTAGTGGCTGCAAACGATAAATAATGAATATTTTTTTATATAGTAAGGAGAAGATTACGATGGCTAGAAAGAAAATTATTGCCGGCAACTGGAAAATGAACATGACTCCCAGCGAAGCTGTTAAGCTGGTAGAGACTCTGAAGCCTCTGGTAGTGAATGATGAGGTGGACGTAGTGTTCTGCGTACCGGCAATCGACATTATCCCGGTAATGGAAGCTGCTAAGGGAACAAATATCCAGGTTGGAGCGGAGAATATGTACTATGAGGAGAAGGGCGCTTACACAGGTGAGATTTCTCCCGCTATGCTTACAGATGTAGGCGTGAAATACGTAGTGCTGGGCCACTCTGAGAGAAGAGAATACTTTGCAGAGACCAGTGAGACGGTTAACAAGAAGATGCTGAAGGCATTTGAGCACGGCATTACGCCGATCATGTGCTGCGGAGAGACTCTGGAGCAGAGAGAACAGGGAATCACCATGGATTGGATCCGTCAGCAGGTGAAGGTTGGCTTCCAGAACGTGACGGCAGACCAGGCTAAGACGGCTGTTATCGCATATGAGCCCATCTGGGCGATCGGTACCGGCAAGACGGCTACCACAGAGCAGGCCCAGGAAGTTTGCGGTGAGATCCGTAAGTGCATCGCAGAGATCTATGATGAAGCGACTGCAGAGGCTATCCGCATTCAGTACGGCGGATCTGTAAATGCCAAGACAGCTCCCGACCTTTTCGCTCAGCCTGATATCGATGGCGGTCTGGTAGGCGGCGCTTCCCTGAAGGAAGAGTTCGGCAAGATCGTAAATTATAAATAAAAAGATATGGCACATAGATCCCGGGGGAGAGATCCCCTGGGGTTTTTGATTGCGGGAAACCTTTCTAACTTTGCTGATCACGCCAAAATTCGGCAGAAACCCTGTGCTCTTTGAGAACGGTTTCTGCCGAATTTTCAAGTCAATAAATGTCAATATAATTTAAACATTTAAATAATAAACAATAATATGACGCTGGAAAGGCTTAGGTGCGAATATCATTAATGATTTGTTGCACGTGAGCGATCTGTTCCAGCGTCAATCCATCTACTTGTATATAATTTCTATCATCCTTTTCTAATAAAAAATCACAGCTCACAGAAAAGAAATCTGAGATGCGAATTAGCATATCAATTGATGGAAGTATATTATTATTTTCCCAATTTGAAACAGCTTGTTTTGTGACATTTAAGTGTTTCGCTAGTTCTACTTGGCTTAAACCGTAGGATTTACGGAGCTTTTTTACTATCTCACCAAACATTTTATCCTCCTTTTTATTTAAGATAATTCAGTAAAACGGTATTTACAAAATACTAAAGTCAATATATAATTGACTTTGACATGAAAACTCCCCGATATGTTGAAAAGGTAAATTGGACGGATGAACGAAAAAAATTGCGATATGCACTGTCATATCCTGCCTGGAGTAGACGATGGGGCGAAAAATATGGATATTTCCCGCCGAATGCTGGAGACGGCACAGCGGGAAGGTATTTATAGTATCATCGCAACGCCCCATTATCATCCGGGAAAAAGTAAAGGAAAAATTGACCAGTGGAATCTGGCGCTGGAAGCGGTACAAGAGATGGCCGGTCAGATTGACAGCCGGTTCAAGATTTTTTCGGGCAGCGAGATTTGGTGTGACGGGAACAGAATTGTCAGATTCTTATCAGTCGCTGGTTTTATTGAACTATTCTGGTGTAGGCCAGATGAACGGGCAATGGACACAAGGAGTAGTACCGGCCTCTAATCCTAATCCAGATTTGAAATGGGAAACAAAATCGGAATGGAACTTAGGTATTGATTTTTCTCTTTTGAGTAGAAGATTGAATGGTACAATTGATCTTTATCAGCGGACAACTTCAGATTTATTGTCTGAATATCAAGTTCCTGTGCCACCTAACTTCATTAGTACGATGTGGGCTAATGTAGGCAAGATAAGAAATAGGGGAATTGAAGTAGCATTGGATGGAGAGGTTATCCGGACAAAGGATTTTACTTGGAGACTGGGAGGTAATTTCTCTTATAATGTCAACAAACTTTTATCTCTTTCCAATGACAAGTATCAAAGAGATTATTGGTATACGGGGTGGACTAGTTCAGGTATTCAGCAGACGACGCATATTGTAAAGGAGGGTGAACCGATAGGAAATTTTTACGGTTGGAAAGCAGTAGGACTTACCGATGATGGATTATGGTTGGTGGAAGGTGCTGATGGTAATCCTAAATTGGCCAGTGAAGCCGGACAGGAAGACAAACAAGTGATCGGTAATGGTTTGCCAAGTATGTATGCAGGTTTGAACACAACACTTTTATATAAAAAGTTTGATTTGGGAATATCTTTGAGAGGAGCTTTCGGCT
>DVGR01000099.1 GCA_018712605.1 Candidatus Choladousia intestinigallinarum | reverse complement strand
GGGATCAAAAGCCTTCAACCATGATGCCTACGGATTGTTCCGTGCTGCGCACTCCCACAATCCTACCCAATATTCGCATATCGTGGGATATACATCCCACTTTTATGCTCATATTGGGGCGGGTTCCAAGGCCTTTCGCCCACCTATGAGCACGCTCATGTGGGCTTAGGCCTTTTGACCCTGGCATCATATAAATATTTTTATACTTTTTTCGTCAGCTCTGTACGGTCTATTTTTCCGTTTTTGTTTAGGGGGAGCTGCCGCATATATTCCAGCCGCCCCGGGAGCATATATCTGGGAAGTTTTTTTCCAAGCTCCCTGAGAATTTCCTTATCGCAGGGATTTCTGGCCTGATAGAAGAGGCAGATCACTTCTCTTCCTCTGTCATAGAGACAGACGCAGGCTTCCAGACAAGCCAGGGAAGAAGCGGCCGCTTCGATCTCTCCCAGCTCTATCCTGTGTCCCTGATGCTTAATCTGATGATCCTTCCGGGATACAAAGACAAGCCTTCCCTCTCCGTCATACTTTCCCAGATCCCCGGTGCGGTAAATTTTCTCCGGGTAGCTGACGTTCGTGGGATTCTGACAGAAAGCTTCCTCCGTCTTTTCCCGGTTATTGTAATATCCAAGGGCCAGGCAGCTTCCCCTGACGCAGATCTCTCCCAGCACTCCCGGCTCATTTACCTGCCTGCTGCCATCCAGCAGAAGAATTCCCGTGTTCTTAAAGGGACGTCCTATAGGAAGCAGTTCCCCTTCCTGGAATTCACCTTCTACCTTAAAGAAAGTGCAGTTGCAGGTAATCTCCGTGGGGCCGTAAAGATTTACGTAGATGGGATCCGGCAGGTGCTTCCGCCAGTAGTTCAGCACCTTGATGGGCATGGTCTCTCCAGAAAACATAATATGTTTCAGATAGAGGGGTTTTTTCTGGGAGAGAACATCCAGATTCTCCAGAATCCTCATGGCAGATACTGCCCAGATCACGGAAGTGATCTTCTTTTCATTCATGTAGTCTATAAGCTTCGCTGGAAAGGAAAACATGGTCTTGGGAATGACGTACATACACGCCCCGCTTTTCAGGGTTGAATAAATATCCTTCACCGATACGTCAAAGTCAAAGGGAGCCTGGTTTCCGAAAACGCATTCCTGGGTAAAACCAAATTCCTCTTGAAACTGATCCGCCAAATCTATCACCGAGCGGTGGGAGACCAGCACGCCTTTAGGTACTCCCGTGGAGCCTGAGGTAAAGATGGCATACAGGGGATCTGTGTCCAGGGCCTCCCGCCGGATACCCTCCAGCAGCTCTTCATCTGCAGAATTCTCCAGCAGCTCTTCCAGAAAGTATCTTTTTCCCCATCCTGAAAGCTGCTCCAGGATTCTCTCATCCTGTCTCTGGCCCACAATGGCTTCTGGCCGAAGGGTTTCCAGCATGGCGGCAACTCTCCCAAGAGGCATCTGCCGGTCGATGGGCACATAAAAATTCCCGCTGTAAACAGTCCCGAAAAAGGCTATCAGAGGCCAAATGCTCCGGTCGCAGAGAACGGCCACAGGCCTTCTTCTATATCCCTGAAGCTCCCTGGACAGAGCCGTCCCTGTCCTCTTAGACAAGGCCATGAAATCCTGGCAGGAGAGTTCTTCTTTCACATCGCCAAAAATTATTTTCTCTGGATGATTCAGGACTGCCTGCTCCAGATATTCCAGTACATTTCTCTGCAAACCTATTTCCTCCCCTCCGGGATTACGGGAATCTCAAACCAGAATTCCACTCCCTTTTCCCGGTTTTCCACCCCGCATCTCCCGTCGTGCTGAGCCACCACGCTTTTTACAATATAAAGTCCCAGGCCCGTCCCTTCTCCCTGGCTCTTGCCGTCCAGCACGCTTCCCTGATAGAAGCTGTCCCAGATTTTGCTCTGATCCTTTAAGGAGATTTTCTCTCCGTCATTGTACACAGAAAAACGAAGCTTCTCTCCCTCCTGTGAGAGAGAGACCTGAACGCTTCCCCCTGAGACTGTATGGCGGCTGGCATTCATCAGATAATTGTCCACGGCCCGGCGGAGAAGTTCTCCGTTGCCCCACGCCTTTCTTTCTTTCTGTATTTCGGCAGACAGGATAAGCTTCCTCCTGGCAAACAGAGGCCCGAAGTCTTCCAGCTCCTTTGCCGCAATCCTGGAGACGTTCACTTCCTCCATAGCCATATCCTCAATTCCCTGTTCCGCAGAAAAAATGGTCAGCATACTGTGAAGCATCTGGTTCATACGGTTCACTTCTTCCACCACGGAACCACAGTATTCCTGCCGCTTCTTCTCATCCCGGATCAAAGGGATCATTTCCATCTGGCTGGAAATGATGGCGAGGGGGGTTTTCAGCTCATGGGACACGTTATTTACAAACTGCTTTCTGTGGTTTTCCAGCTCAGTCCTCCTGGCGATCTCCTTCTGCAGCATTTCATTGTAATTCTTCATATCCTCAATGGATTTCTGGAGCTGTGAGGACATAAGATTCACACTTGTCCCCAGCTCGTCCAGCTCTCGGTAGCCGGTTTTTACAGAAGCCCTCTCGGAAAAATCCTGTCCTGCGATCATCCGGGCAATTCTGGAAACCTCCGTGACCGGACGGCTGATCCTCTTCGCCAGAAAATTCACCGCCAATCCTCCGATGGAGATAAACAGCAGGAGAACCAATACCAGTACTCTGTTTGCGTAAGAGATACTCTCATCAATCAAAAGAGTGGATTCCAGAATCATCACATAATATGTTTTTCCATTCTGCTCCACTCTGGAGCGAAGCATGATCCTTCCGTTTCCATTTACCTTCTCATAGGAGGCAGTATCGTTTTCCTGATATCTCTTTATCCTGAAATTCTTTTCTTCCTGGGTATAGTTTTCCTCTCTGGCAGCCGCAGATTTATACGTATCGTACAGAAGGCTGAAAGAACTGTCCCGAATCCTGAAGCGGAGATTCTCATTCTCATATCCCTCCAGGAAACGATCCGCCGCCGGAGGATTTTCTTCCTCTGCCGCTACCTCCTTCTGCTGGTTTCCGATTCTGCACAGCTCCTCCAAATCCTGCTTTACCAGCTCCTGGTACGCCTCATCCACGTAATCACACTGTCCCGCAATGTAAAGCTCTCTATTGCATACCGTATACAGAAGCCCGATCCCGCACACTGCCACAGTCAAAAGCAGGATAACAGAAAAGAAAAGCTTAACTCTTATGGTCTTCATCTTGCATTACCTCGAAGCGGTATCCAGTGCCGTAAATCGTAGAGATATAACTGCCGGCCTGCTTCATCTTCAGGCGAAGTTGCTTAATGATGGTGTCCACCGCCCGATCCGTACCATGGTAGTCTATTCCCCACACCTCATCCAGGATCCTGTCCCTGCTTAAGACAATCCCTTCGTTCATAGTCAGAAAGTTCAGTACCTCATATTCCCTGGGAGTGAGCTCCAGGCACTTTTCATCCAGATATACCTTGTGAGCGTCCTCCTCCAGGACAATCCTTCCGTACTCCCGGCGTTTTCCTTTGCTGTAGACCCGGCGCAGCAGAGCCTCCATATGGGCCTTTAGCACGGACAGCAGAAAAGGCTTCATCAGATAGTCGTCCGCTCCCATAGAAAAGGCCCGGAGCTGGTCATCCTCGCTGCTTTTGGCTGTCAGCACCAGAACCGGAACCTCTCCCTCCGCCCGGATTTTCCGAAGCAGCTCAAAACCATTCAGGTAGGGAAGCATCAGATCCAAGATCACAAGGCTGATCCGTTCCCGGCAGGTCTCCAGAAGATGCAGCGCTTCCATGCCGTCTGCGGCCTCCAGGGTGGTATATCCATTTAAATTCAAATAATCTGAAATGGTATTTCTAAGTTTCTCTTCATCCTCTACAATTAAAATTTCTTTTTTTAACATTTTTCCACACCAACTCTGTCATTATTTTTTATACTGGATTTCTCTCGGAAAAGAGTGTATAACGGTAATGATTTCGTAATTTCTTTGTAATTAATTAATCATAATATTGTGATGTAAATGTGATAATGTAATAGAATCTTCACGATTCTTGTGTAAGTCCATTTTTCAAGATGACAACAGGTTTAAAAGAACATAACAAAGATCAGGAGGTCTCCATATGAAGGTGAAAATATACGGTATTCAAAAGCTGACTCTGCTGGATTATCCTGGCCATCTGGCAGCCGTCTTATTCCTGGGCGGCTGCAATTTCCGCTGCCCTTTCTGCCAGAACGGCCCTCTGGTTCTCGACCTTGAATCCTCGGATCCTTTGGATCAGGAGGAAATTTTCTCCTTTCTAAAAAAAAGAGCTTCCATCCTGGAAGGAGTCTGCGTAAGCGGCGGAGAACCCACTTTATACGGGGATCTTCCTCTTCTTTTTGAGAAGTTAAAAGGAATGGGATATCTTACCAAACTGGATACAAACGGTACAAATCCTGGAATGCTGAGAATGCTTCTGAAAGAAGGTCTTCTGGACTATGCGGCCATGGATATCAAAGGGGGAAGGAAAAATTATCTGAAGATTGCAGGGCTTGAAGCTTCCAAGGGTGAGTCTCTTCTTGAAAAGGTTTCTGAATCTGTCAATCTTCTTTTGGAGAGCCATATCTCTTTTGAATTCCGCACTACCGCTGTAAAAGGCCTGCACACCAGGGAGGATTTCCTAGATATCGTCCAATGGATTCCAGGAGATTTTCCCTACTACCTGCAGACCTTCCAGGACTGTCAGGGAGTTCTTCAGAAAAATCACTCTTTCCAGCCTTTTTCTTATGAAGAGATGGAAGAATTTCTCGGTCTTGTCCAGGAAAAAATCCCCCGGGCACAGCTTCGGGGGATTGATGGGCAGTAATACTGCCGACACGATTCTATTTCAGTTTTCTCTTGCTGTCCTGGTAAGCTCTCTGCACCAGTAGCCAAAGGGACAGCCCTGCTCCCTGGTTTGGCACGCTTTAAACCAGGAGAATCCAAACATATTTGCCATATATTTTTCCTGGGGGTTCATGATGCCTGGGACTCCCAGGAGATATTTTCCTTTCTCTGTCATGGCCAGCATCAAATGACGGTAGCGGTAAAAGCCGTGCATAAGAAAACTGTTCTTCCCTGTATTCCACCCTTCCTGCTGCATTCTTCCTATATCACAGGGAAAAATGCGGACACAGCTCATCAACTCATCCTCCCCAAAGGGCTGAAAATGGGATCTCTTCTTAAACAGCTCTTCCCAAAGGTTCCACTCTCTGTTTCTGCATTTCTGGCTGCCTCTTCCCCCCGACCAGCAGTATACCTGGCGGCTTCCAGGCCTGCAGGCGCACTCCGGTACGGAAGCGGCAGAAGCGGCGGCCTCAGATTCTCCCATGGACGCTATTGGCGGAATCGCTTCCGGCATCTCATTTGGGATCTCCACGCCCGGCTCTTCTATGGGCTCCGGCACCTCGCTAGGGATCTCCACGCCAGGTTCATCTATGGGCTTTGGCATCTCGTTTGGGATCTGCGGGCCCGGCCCTTCCTCTATGGGCTCCGGCATCTCGTCTGGGATCTGCGGCCCCGGCCCTTCCTCTATGGACTCCGGCACCTCCTTTGGGATCTGCGGCCCCGGCCCTTCCTCTATGGGCTCCGGCACCTCCTTTGGAATCTCCAGCTCCGGCTCATTTCCTTTTTCCGGTTCCTCCAACTGGTCTGTGAATTTTGATAAATCAACGGCCTCGTCGTCCCAGACTGTAATGAAGCTTCTGCCGTCGCCGCTCTGAATCCAGATCCCTGACAGATCTGAGAAAGAATACTTATTTCTCCACAGAGCTTCCCCCGCCTTATAAGCCCACTCTTCTGTCCTCTCTCTTCCCGGCTGGATATTCCCCATAGAAAGCCCAAGGAGCCGGCCATTTTCTCTTACAAATCCGTACACTGTCACAGGAGACACAGGCATCCCCGCAGCCGTAAGGCGAAACAGAATCCTCCAGATCCCGTTTCGCAGCTCCACCTTGGCAAAGCCTGCGCTCTTTTGTTTTTTCCCGTCTATGTATTCATAAAAATAGGCAATAAACCGCTTATATTCCGGCATGTTCTCACATCCTTTCTCAGAGAAATATATGTGAGAAGTCTCCGAAACATGCATAAATCAAAAAATTATCTTCCCGGCGGCTATTTCTACTCCATCACCAGCTCCAGGCGGCTTCCGTCTATCTCCCGGTGTACCACAATTTTTTTGCCAATGCGTTCTTTCAGTTCTTCTACATGGGAGATAATCCCCACCATGCGGTTTTCTCCGGCCAGCTCTCCCAGAATCCCCATGGCCTGGTTCAAAGATTCTCGGTCCAGAGAGCCGAAACCTTCATCCACGAAGATGGTGTCCAACTGAATTCCTCCTGCGTGCTGCTGCACCACGTCGGAAAGCCCCAAAGCCATAGAAAGCGACGCTTTAAAGGATTCTCCCCCGGAAAGGCTCTGGATGCTCCGCAGCTTTCCAGTGTAATGGTCGAACACATCCAGTTCCAGGCCTGTCTGGCTCCTGAGACTGTCAGCGCCCTCCCGGCGCTTCAGAAAATACCTGCCCCCAGTCATAACCGAAAACCGTTTGTTGGCCTCTCGTATGATTCTGTTAAAAAAGGCGGCCTGTATGTACTGCTCAAAGGCCAGCTTTGGCCTGCCCTTAAGCTCCCCGTTGGCCGTGTCCGAAAGCCGGGCCGCAGCGCCGTAATCTTCCCCGCATTTTTGGATCTCTTTGGCGCTTTTTTTCATTTTCTGAAGAATCCCAGAATTTGTCTGGAGGATAGTTCCCAGTTCCTGCTTCTTCTTAAGAAGCTCTTCTTTTTTCTCCTGATATCCTGCAAGCTCCTGCTCCAGATCCTCCGGCCGGAGAGATTCTTTAGAAGCGGCCTGCTTTCTTAAAGCCTCCGCTGCCTTTTTCTCTCCCGCAAGGCGCATGCCGCACTCTTCCTGCCCTTTTCTGGCTATTTCCATAGCCTCTTCCAGATCTCCGGCACGTTTTTGGATCTCTTCCAGGTAAGCCCTGGCTTGCTGAATCCCAGGGAAGGAAAGCTTCTTTCTCAGAATCTCTAAGGATTGCTCTGCGCTTTCCTGCCGTCCCTTTAAAGAGGCCGCCTCCAAAAGCCGCTTCTGTGATTTTTCCTTCAGCAATCTGGCATCCTCCCCGCACCTGGGAATCTCCTTCTCCAAAGTCTCTTTTTCTTTTTCCAGCTCCCTGGCCTTCTCCGTCTCTTCCCTGCGCCGAAGGATCTTCTTCTCAATGGTCTCTTCTTTCTCATGGATCCATGATTGAAATGCAAAAATCCACTCCTTCTCTCCATTGCCGGCTCTTTCTTCTCCCAGCTCTTCCCACTGGCTCTTCAGGTACGTCAGAGACTGGGCCGATTCTCCCCGGCAGGCTGCCGTCTCCTGAGCCATGGCAGCGGTCTTTTGCACTGCCAGGTCCCGTTCCTGTCTCAATCGCTTCAGCTCTTCCTCTGTGGGAATCTTCTCTTCCTCCCCTGCGGGGGAAGGATGGTGAAGGGAACCGCATACAGGGCAGGGCTTCCCTTCTTCAAGCTTTCTGGCCAGCAGACCTGCCTGCCCGTCAAAGAAGGATGCCTCCATCCGGGTATACGCTTCTCCCAGAGAGAGACTTTTCTCCCTGGCCAGGCAGTACGCTTCTTCTTTCTTTTTAAGTTCTCCCTGGCGGTCCAGCTCCTGCCTGAGATTTTCTTTCAGAGCATGCAGCCTTTTTTTGAGTCCCTGATCCTTTCTCTCTTCTTCCTCCAGACCTGCAAGAATCTGAGCCGGATCCCCTATGGACTTCAGCTTCTTTTCAAGCTCTTCCTTCTCCTGCTGTTTCTTTAAAGATTCCTGCTGATAGCGGTGTCCTTCTTTTTCGACCTCCTGTCCTTCTCTTTCCAGCCGTTCCGCCTCTTCCCGCTGGCGTTCTGCCTCCTGGTACTCCTGCATCTGGACTAAAAGAGAGGCCTCCGCCTGGCGGAGCTTTTTTGCCTCTTCAAGCCCCTTTAGGGCCTGCCTGCGCTGTTTTTCCCATCCTTCCCACTCTGCGGTCAGCTTCTGTATCTGTTCCTCCTTTTTCTTCACCTCCGCAGAAGCCTCTTCAGCCATCCGGTAAGCCCCCAGCCGCTCCTGCAGGATGGACAGATTCTTTTCCAGCACAGAAATCTGGCATGCCGCCTCTTTTTGTTCCTCTTCCTGCTCCTTTATAAGCTCTTCCACAAGGTTTTCGTATTCCTCCAGATGGTAGACGATCTGCTCCTGCTCAAAGGACTGCAGTCGTTCCCGCACATCCTCCTTTTTTTCCTTCAGAAAAAGAATTCCCTCCGCATACTGCCCGGCCCGCCTTTTTGCCTCCTCATAGCTTTTCTTTGCCTCCAGCATGCGGCTTTTTAACTCCTTCTGAAAGCTGAGATAGAGGCCGGTGTCAAAGATCTTCCGGAAGATTCTGCCCCGTTCCTCTGTTCCGGCCAGCAAAAGCCGCAGGAAATCTCCTTGGGCGATCATGGCGATCTGTACGAACTGATTCCGGTCAATTCCCAGAATCTCTTCTGACGCCCTGGTAACGGCCTTGCTTCCGGTGACGGTTCTGCCATCCGGATAAATGAGCTGGGCGTCTGCGCTCTCCCGGGTCATTCCGGTTCCCCTGGTTTTCGGCCTTTGGTATTCAGGGTTTCTGAGAATCTTGTATCTCTCTCCCCGGCAGGAGAAAACCAGCTCCACATACGTCTTCTCATCCGGCTTTGCGAAATCCGACCGCATCATATCCGGCCTGCGGCTGTTTCCGCTGGCTTCCCCGTAGAGAGCAAATACAATCCCGTCAAACACAGTGGTCTTCCCAGCCCCTGTATCTCCTGTAATTAAATAAATCCCCTGAGTGCCGAACTTCTCAAAGGGGATCTCAGTCCTTCCGGCATAAGGACCAAAAGCACACATCGTCAGCCGTTCCGGTCTCATGCTTTGTCCTCCTTCATCTGATTCAGAATCCTCTGTGCCGTCCTTAGCTGTTTTTCTGTAATTTTCTCTCCCGCCTGTTTCTCATAGAATTCCTCAAACAGCTCCAAAGGCGTTTTCTCCCTCACCTCAGTCTCTTCCTGATCCTCCTGTTTCTGTCCGGGGAGTTCAAAATCAATCTGCATCACATTGGGATAGACAGAGCGGATCTTTCCCACCGCATCCAGCACTGGCTCCCGGTCTGTCAGGACAACCTGCACATAATCCTCCCGGTTTCCCTGCTGCCAGATTTCCGGCTTAAGGAGTTCTTCCAGAGGGCCTTTCAGCCTGCGCAGATCCCTTCTGGGCCTTAGGGGAAGGGTACTGACTTCTATTTTCCATTTTTGCTTCTCTTTTCCACTCTTTTCCTGATTTTCCCAGGAGATATCCACAACTGTCACAGATTTTTTGTGGGAAACCTCCGAAAAAGAATACTTCAAAGGGGAACCGCAGTATCGTACCGTCTCCCTTCCAATTTTCTGAGGGCCGTGGAGATGCCCCAAAGCTACATAGTCAAAGGAATCTGTCAGGAATGCGTCTACCTGATCCGCCCCTCCCACCTGGATTTCTTCTGAATCACAGGTGCTGGCCCCTGCCAGAAACTGGTGCATGACCAGCAGATTCGGCCTGTCTTTAAGAAGCCTCTCCTGGCCCAGAACCAGAGAGACTGCCTCCTGGGTGGTCATAACCGTTTCCTGAGGAAAAAACTTTCTGGCCGTCCCCGGCTTTATGAATGGAAGGAGATAGAGATCGACTGTCTCACCTTTTTTATCTGTAAAGGTATGCCTCTGAAGCTTTCCGTCAAAAACTCTGGACATGTGAATTCCCGCCTGATCCATCATCCTGGCTCCATAGGCGATCCTCTCCGGTGAATCGTGATTGCCGCTGACTGCCCACACGGGAATCCCCTGCTTGGAAAGCTGAAAAAGAAATTCATCCGCCGTCTCCACTGCTTCCCCGGAGGGCATGGATTTATCGTACAGATCCCCGGCTATCAAAACACCGTCGGGACAGTATTTTTCTGCTAAATCTAAAATTTGCTGGAGAATCAGCTTCTGATCCTCCAGCATTGAAAATCCATTCACTCTTTTTCCTATATGCAGATCTGATATATGAAAAAATCTCATAGATTCCTCCCGGCGCCCTGGCTGCGCCTGATATAGTACCGCTTTTTGCTGATGCATTCTTCCTGCTGCTTCAGCCATTCCTTCAGACTGGGGTACAGCCTTTTGGCCTCCTCATATCCGTGCCAGTAAAAGTCCTCCAGCTTCTCCAGATCCTTCTCCGTCCTCTTGACAGTGGGCGCAGACGGGCAAATCAGAAAAACCCTGCCCCGCTCTTCCAGATGCTCTAAAAGCTCCATGGTACGGTTGTAAACGTAATTTCGGTTCAAAAGAGCCTTGGAAAGCCCCGGGTATTTCCGGTAGTACATCTTAGCCAGCTTTATGGTTTTATCCGGTTTCTCTTTCTTCCTGTAGCCTCTTGGCCTGGTAAGAATCACAATGTTGCTGTCATACCCTTCCCGGATCGCCTTTCTTATGGGCACAGAGTCCGAAATACCTCCGTCCATCATGGGAATTCCATCCACCATCACCGGAGAAGCCGCAAAAGGCAGGCTGGAGGATGCCCTGCAGGCATCCATAAGCCTCTGCCTGTCCTTATATTCTTCTATATAGGCCGGTCTGCCTGTGATACAGTTGGTGGCCTCCAGGACACAACGCATGGGAGATTTGGCAAAGGCCTCATAGTCAAAAGGATATTGCCTGTTTGGGAAATCATCAAAAATCAGATCCATATTCATGAAGTGCTTCGTCTTCATCATGGTATGAAACCCATACAGCTCATAATCCATCTGAGCGTCCAGCATGCACTCTTTAGTCCTCAGAATCTGCCCCGATACGTAATCCACGGCATTGCAGGCTCCTGCGGATACTCCCAGGACGTAAGGCACTTTCAGCTTCTTTTCCATAAAATAGTCCAGGACGCCGCTGGTAAAAATCCCCCGCTGGCCGCCCCCTTCCAGGATCATGCCAACTTTTTTCATTTAAAAGCTCCCTTTCATAATTTTCTGGATTACTGCGCAGCTTCTGTCTCCTGCGCAGATCCCTCTGAAACCTCTTCTGTGCTTCCCTCACTCTGGGCTGAAGCTTCTTCCACTGTGGTGTTTTCCATGAGGAAATCCATCACCTTATCCTGAAGAAGGCTGATATCGATCATTCCCTTTCCGTAGTAAGCGATCAGATCCTCCGCTGATTCAAATCCGTACTGCTGTGCGTATTCCTCGACGCCTGTCTGGAATTCCTCATCTGTCACCTGAATTCCTTCCTGCTCAGCAATGGCCTTCAGATACAGCTCCGCCTGCATATTCTGCTGAGCGGACAGAGCCGCTTCCTCCCTGAGCTGTTCTTCTGTTATGCCCAGATAAGCGGTAAGAAAATCGGCGAGATCCATGCCGTATGCCTCCGCCATGCTCTGGTAATAGGAAACCGTGTTGTCCACGCTGTAATCCACCAGCTCCTGGGGATAACTGTCGATGGTGCAGGTATTGGCAACCTGAGTCAGGATTTCCTGATGAATCATGGAATCTCTCTGAGATTCCTTCTCTGTCTCCAGCTCCTGGCGGATACTCTCCCTGTAGGAAGCCGCATCTGTATAAGCCCCCTCTGACAGAGTGGAAGCCAGTTCATCCGTAAGCTCCGGCACCCTCTTTATCTCATTTACCGTTACGGTAAATACCACATCCTGCACTGCCAGATCCTCGCTGAAGTAATTTTCAGGGAAAGTCAGGGGAATGTCCACCGTCTCTCCCGTGCTCACGCCCACAAGTCCTTCCTCAAAACCATCTATAAAGGTATGGGAACCAATCTCCAGATCGTATCCCTTATCGGTGCCTCCGTCAAAAGCCACCCCGTCCAGCTTTCCTTCGTAATCAATATTGACGGTGTCTCCCTCTTCTACTGTGCCTTCCTCAACTGTCTCTAAGGAGACGCTGCTTTTGATATTGGAATTCACAGTCTGATCCACCTCTTCCTCTGTCACACTCAGGTCAATAGTCACTGTAAGTCCCGTGTATTCACCCAGAGTCACATTGTCAAGGGCATTGTAATCCGGACGTTCAGGAACTGCCTCCGTCTCCTGTGACGCTTCCGTGCCGTCTTCCTGGGCTTCTGTGCCTGATTCAGCCTCAGCGGCCTCTTCTGCGTCTGACTCTTCTGCCTGAGTCTCATCCGCAGCAGTTTCCTCCGCAGCGGTTTCCGTCTCCGTCCCTTCCTCTGCCATGGAAATTCCTGCGGGAGCCAGTGCAGAAACCATGAGACAGAAGGATGCGATAATTGCTGTCATAAGATTTTTTCTTCTCATATTCCGATTCTCCTCTAATATCATATTCTCCTGTTTTTTCAATCCGTGGTTCAAGTATGCCGCCGGCATTCTTGCTGCTGGACGCACGTCATGCAACGCATGACATCCTTCCCACTTCAGAGAGTATAGCATATTTCCAGAGCTCTCACACAGAAAAAATAATTTTTAATAAAAAACAAAGATTTCTGGAACCTTATTCCTCCATCAGAAGTTCCAGCCTGCCCGCCGCAGTCAGCTTTTCTTTCAAATCCTCCCTGTAATCCCCATCTCCGGGATTCAGGCTGTTGATTACACAGCCAAAACTTTCCCTGTAGGCTGTGCTGTGGATATACTTCCCTTCTCCCAAATACATAGCTACATGTCCCGGAAAAAACAGAAGATCCGCCGGTTTAAGATTCTCTATTGGAATTTCTTTTATGGGGTATTCTTCCCGTATAGACGCATCCCTGTAAATGAGGATTCCGTTAAGAAAATAGCTCATAAAAGCCGTGCCGGAGCAGTCGATGCCCTGTGCGGATTTTCCGCCCCACCGGTACTGGGTTCCCAGATAAGAACGGGCCGTGTCCGTGACCTGTCTGCGAAAAGCTTCCGGGTCCATGTTCCCCGGAAGGCTCTGGGTGTGAAAATTCCACCCTTCCTCAAAGAGATACCGGTCCGTATCCAATCTTTTTTTCAAAGATTTCTCTGGAACATAACCCTCCTGTCCATCAGACAGCCTCACTCTCTGATATCCCCCTTCTTTTTCCAAAAGCGGCTCCACCAAGCTTCCCCTGGTGAGGGAGACTATCACCCTCCCCTCCACTTTAGGCACATCCATTACATCGGTCAGCCCTGCCTGAAGATAACAAATCTCTTCCCTCTCATCCCGTTCCTTAAGCTTCCCGGCCGGAATCTTTATAAGCTGCGCCGCATCCATATAGCCTTTGTACCCATGGTGGGTAACTACCTGACATACGTTCCCTTTCTCTTCCAGGATTCCCACGGCCCATCCCATGAAAATCTCGTCCGCCACTTTATAATAGCTGCCTTTATGATCTACATACTGAGGTTCCTCATACAGAAATCCTCTGGGAACCTGAACAACCGCTGTCTCCACCTGCCTCTGTCTCCTTCCATATAATCTGTCTTTAATACTCAGGCCGGCCCTCCCTGCTGTCGAAAACCATTCTGGAAATCCGTCCGATCAGCTTCTGGGCCTCCTGACTCATTTTATCACTTTCTTCAAACTCTGA
>DVGR01000098.1 GCA_018712605.1 Candidatus Choladousia intestinigallinarum | reverse complement strand
ATTTATCATACGGTACAGTTCTGCGACAATTATGCCTATGAGTATGCCTGGCTGAAGGACTGGCTGAAAAAGCCCATGCTCCTTCTGGAGACAGATTATACCCGTCAAAGCGGCGGCCAGGTGCGGACCAGAATTGAAGCCTTTCTGGAATCTCTTTCTCCGGAAAAGCCAGAGACCAAAAAAAGTGTAAAAGGAGATGGCGCCATGTATGTAATGGGAATCGACAGTGGATCCACATCGACAAATGCCGTTATTATGGATCAGGATAAAAAAATCAAAGCCTTTTCTGTTGTCCGCACCGGAGCGAAGTCCGGTGTCAGCGCCGACAGAGTGTTCCGGGATGTGCTTGAAAAGGCAGGCCTTAAAAAAGAGGACATCTCATGGATCGTATCCACAGGATACGGAAGGGTCAGTATCGAATTTGCAGATGAAAACGTCACGGAAATCAGCTGCCATGGCAAGGGAGCACATTATTTTAATCCTAAAGTACGTACAATTCTGGATATTGGCGGCCAGGACAGCAAGGGAATTCATTTAAATGAAAAGGGAGAAGTGACGGATTTTGTCATGAATGACAAATGTGCCGCCGGTACAGGGCGATTTCTGGAAATGATTGCAAGGACCCTGGAAGTTACTTTGGACGAGCTGGGGGCCATTGCCCTTACTTCAAAAGAAAAAATCGAAATCACCAGTATGTGCTCTGTTTTCGCAGAATCGGAAGTAATTTCTCTCATTGCAAATAATAAAGAAAAAGCAGATATTGCAGACGGAGTCTGCCATGCAATTGCCAATAAAGCATTCGGCCTTCTGCGCCGCGTGGGGATGGAGCCGGAATTTATGATGACAGGCGGCGTAGCCAAAAACCCAGGGGTCGTGCGCGCGGTAGAAGAAAAAATCGGGGCAAAGCTTTATATCTGCGACGAACCGGAAATTGTAGGGGCAACCGGGGCCGCGCTCTATGCCCTGGAAAAAATATCTTAACAGTATATCAAATTTTAAATATGCAGTTGTTCAAATACAAATGGCATGGCGGAATTCCGCCATGCCATTTGTATTTGAGTGCAGAAAACATTCCGCTCAGCTTATCAGAAAATTCAATGAACCCGGAGGATTATCCGTTCCTTTTTCGAGAAGTGAAATCAGTGCACTGATTGTATTTTCTATTTCCTCTTTCGAGGAAGGCACCAACGTATTGTCCATTTTTACAGTCAAAACAATCAGCACGATTTCAGCCAGTGAATCCGGATCGTTAAAGTGAATTTCCCCTTTCTGAATTCCCTGACGGATAATCTCTGCCAGAACTGGTTTCAGTTCTGTAATTATATGGTTGACATATTTCTGATGCAGAAGCGCTTTTTCCTGTGTGCCTGAATCCGCGCATCCTTCAGATTTCACAAACTCAGAAGATGAATTTCGACAGGCTACAAAAATCATCGCCATTCTGATAAAAGGTGAGATTTCATTCCGGCTCGCCAGAACTTTTGCGGTCTGCAGCGGCTTTTCATAGCTGCGTTCCACCAATGCCTGGAGGATTGCATCCTTTGAAGGAAAATAGTAATAAATGCTTCCTTTTCCGATTCCGGCGGTCTCCGCAATCTCGCTGACAGATATTGTCTGGAGCTTCTCATTTTCCAGAAGTTCCTGAAGGGCATCCAGAATTCGGTCATATTTCTGCTGGTTTGGCATATGCATCGCCTTTCTGTTGTAAAAAATGATGAGTACTCATCGACACCTGGATACTAAATTAGATAAATAGAAATAATTCAAAGTATAGTATAGCACAGAAAGAAATAGAGAGCCAGCAGAAAAAAGCACCAAAAAATGGATTGAAATTTTTACATATTTTGATAGTAACGATGATTGACCGTCAGTCGAAAAGATGGTACTCTAACAGAAGAAAAGATATGACCATCGGTCGAAAATTGTCGACAGAGAGGCCAAGAAGGAGGATAATATGACCTATGCAGATATGTTTTCAAAGGTTAAAGGAATGCTGATGGACGCGGATGTCAGTGATATTCAGGAACATCTGGCTTATCAGTTCAACATTACCGGTGAGGCGGAAGGTATCTTTTATGCGGAAGTAAAAGATGGAAAACTTTATGTGGAACCATACGAATATTTTGACCGGGATGCCATGTTTACCTGTACTGCGGAAACATTATTTAAAATCGCGGATGGAAAGACAGATCCTGTTCTTGCATTTACACTTGGAAAATTGAAAGTAGAAGGCAACATTGACAAAGCGCTGAGACTGAAAGATCTGATTAACAGCAAAAAGAAACAGAAATAAGCCAAACAGAAAAAGCAGGTGAGAAAATGGGAATATTGGCAAAAGGAGCCGCTGCTCTGCTGGGGGCCGCAGCTGTTGCTGAGGCAGGCGGCACGGCATATTTTTACAGACGAACCATGATGCGCTATAACGCAAAAACAGAACGAACGATGAAAATGTCCGGAGTTGACTGGGAAAAATATATTCCGTTTATGAAGAAAAGACGCGAATGGATGATGCAGCAGCCTCATGAAGATGTCTGGATTCAGTCACGGGACGGTCTGAAGCTTCACGGAACATATTTCAAAGGAAACGAGGGGACAAAGGCTGTAATTTGTTTTCACGGCTATACAAGCAACGGTCTGAATGATTACGGCAGTCTCTCTTATTACTATCTGAATCATGGATTCCGCATGCTTCTGATTGATGAACGTGCTCACGGTGAAAGCGAGGGCACGTTCATCGGTTTTGGTACCAAGGACCGCTATGACGGATTGGAATGGGTCAGATGGATGACAGAGCAGATCGGCGAGGATGCGCAGATTCTGCTCCACGGCAATTCCATGGGCGGCGCTACGGTATGTATGATGAGCGGATTGAAACTGCCCTCCCAGGTTAAGGGAATTGTTTCTGACTGTGCATTTACATCTGCCAAAGATGTATTTACACACGTGCTTCACAGTATGTATCATCTTCCTGCATTTCCTATGATCCAGATTGCGGATAAGCTGAACAGAAAAAACGCGGGATACGGACTGGATGACTGCAGCGCTTCCCGGGAGGTACGGAAAGCTGCAGTACCGTTTCTGTTTATCCACGGACAGAAGGATATTTTTGTACCATGCTGGATGTGCGAGGAAATTTACAGAAATTGTGCCTCTCCCAAGAAAAAACTGATTGTCAAAGATGCCGGTCACGGCGAGAGTTATTATAAAGATACAAAGGCTTACGAACAGGCGCTTGATACATTTATCGGAGGAATAATGAAATGATGAGAACAAGAAAAGGACACAAAGTATACCCGTTGACTGTAGCACAGAAATTCCATCTGTACTACCTGCCTTTCTGCCCCAG
>DVGR01000097.1 GCA_018712605.1 Candidatus Choladousia intestinigallinarum | reverse complement strand
AAGACTTTTCATTCCTATGGAGAGACCTCTGCCGTCATACTTCATGTAGCTCTCCTTCAGGGACCACAGAGCCTGAAGCGCCCAGGCCTTTTCCTGGCTGCTTCCCAAACCACTCTGCAGAAGCTCCCACTCCCTTTCATGGCAGATCCGCCTGGCCAGGGAGTCTTTATAGGGAAACCTGTGTTCCACGTCAATCCCCGCTTCCTGTTCCGACAGAATGCAGGCGCAGGCTGACTGGCAGTGGCTGAGGTTAAAGTAAATGTCCGGCCATCTGGTAAAATATGGCTTCCCCTGCAGCCCTCGTCGGATTTCTCCCTCTCTCAGGCCCGGAATGCCATATTCTCTCTGCAAACCACAGAGCAGAAGCAGCCATGCCGTGATCCGCTGCCTCTCCTTCTCTTCGTTTTTTATTTCTCTCAGAGGCAGCCCCCGGACCGCTGCGCATTCCCGCAGGCTGCCGGTGGAAACCTCCCCGCTGTATTCACAGATGTAAATCATAACCTCTCCCGCAGTTTTTTCAATGCGTTTTTCTCAATTCTGGACACATAGGACCGGCTGATCCCAAGCCTCCCCGCTATCTCTCTTTGGGTCTGCTCCTTCTCGCCGGACAGTCCGTACCTGCCGCTTATGACCTGCCACTCCCGCTCCGTGAGGATTCCCGGCAGACACTCCCTGAGCCTGCCGATGTTTTTCTCTATCTCCAGCCGTTCCAGAATGTCCACTGGCTCACTCTCCAGCACATCCATCAGCCGCAGCTCTCTTCCCTCCTGGTCCACCCCGATCTTCTCATACATAGAAATCTCCCGGGACAGCTTTTTGCGGGTGCGGAGCATCATAAGCAGTTCATTTTCAATGCACCGGGCCGCATAAGTAGCCAGACGGCTGTTTTTCCCGCTGTCAAAAGTGGTGACAGCTTTAATTAACCCGATTATCCCGATTGAGATCAGATCATCATTCTCATACTCCTGGGACTGATATTTTTTTGCTACATGGGCAACCAGCCTTAGATTGTGCTCAATCAGAATATTTCTGGCTGTCATATCTCCCTCCTTGTATCTGGCAAGATAATACTTTTCTTCCTCAGGAGAAAGCGGCTTCTTAAATGTTTGCAAAAAGCACCTCTAAGCGGTTTTATGTTATAGTATGCCATGATCCGCCTAAAAGTGCTTTTCCTCCTTTTTATTTCTGCATACGGTTCGGCCTGCCTGCTGCCGCAGACAGAAAACCATGAGAATTCTTTCAGGAAACCTTCTCCCTGCGACGAAGAATGTCATACTCATCGGCCAGTCCTCCAAGTCCCACCAAAAGCTGCTGTCTGGCATGGGGAGCGCTGTCCATCTCCTCACCCTCCAGAGAGCGGATGCACTCTACCGTTACAGGAATATTTCTCCCGTCCGGTTTCATAATCTCAATGGTTTCTCCTACCGTAAATTTATTTTTCTGTTCCAGATGGTACAGCCCCTGGTCATTTCGTTTTCCCGCTATGCCCAGATACGTATAGCCCTTTACATAGGCGCTTCCATCGTAGAGCTGTCCGCCCTCATCCGGCCTGCCGAAAAAGAAGCCTGTTCCAAAGGGCCGGAAGGTACAGCTCGCCACCTGTGACAGATACCAATCCATATTCTGTTTATACAATTCAGGATCCTTCCGGTAATCGTCAATGGCTTTCCGGTAAGTCCTGGCCACAGAGGCCACGTACAGGGCCGTCTTCATCCTCCCCTCAATTTTCAGGCTGTCAATCCCGGTCTCCAACAGCTCCGGTATATGACCCACCATACACAGATCCCGGGAGCTGAACAGATACGTTCCTCTCTCGTTTTCTTCCACTGGGATATATTCCCCCGGCCTTTTTTCCTCCACCACGGCGTACTTCCAACGGCAGGGGTGGGTGCAGGCGCCCTGATTGGCATCCCGCCCTGTAAAGTAATTGCTTAAGAGACAGCGGCCCGAATAAGAAATGCACATGGCTCCATGGATGAAAGCCTCGATCTCCATTTCCGTCGGTATCTTCTCCCGCAGCTCCTTTAATTCCTCCAGTGTCAGCTCTCTGGCAGCCACCACTCTCTTGGCTCCCATCTCATGCCAGAACCGGTAAGTCTCATAATTGGTATTGTTGGCCTGGGTACTGATATGCCGCTCGATCTCCGGACAGACTCTGCAGGCGATTCTATACACGCCGGGATCCGCCAGGATCAAGGCATCCGGCCCAATCTCCCGCAGCTCCCTGAAGTAAGCTTCGATTCCCTCCAGGTCACGGTTATGAGCCAGGATATTGGCCGTCACATAGACCCGCACGCCGGCCTTATGGGCGAAGCGGATTCCTTCCTTCATCTCTTCCAGAGTGAAATTTTTCGCCTTTGCCCGAAGGCCAAAGGCCTCTCCCCCGATATACACGGCATCGGCGCCGTAAATCACGGCTGTCTTCAGTACCTCAAGACTGCTGGCCGGTATGAGCAGTTCAGGACGTCTCATGATACCCTCCCTCTTCGGATCTCTATGTCCTCTTTTGTCTTTACGGTTACAGCGGCTCCGTCTCCTGTGGGGAGAATGGATGTCACCAGTCCCTCTGTATGCTTCAGCACGTAGAGATACTCCCTCATGCGTTTGTAGATGGTACGGTTCCTGCGCTCCACAGCATAGTGGGATTCAATGAGCTCCCCTTCCTGAAGCACATTGTCAGATACAAGAAGCCCTCCGGTTTTCAAAAGCCGCAGGGCATCCGGCAGAAAATGAATGTACTGTCCTTTGGCCGCATCCATAAAAATAAAGTCAAAAGAATCCTTCATGGCCGAAAGAACTTCCCCTGCGTCTCCATGGATGAGGGTAATCCGCTCTTCCATCCCTGCCCTGCGAAAATTCTCTCTGGCCTCTGCTATCCGTTTTTCATAATTTTCAACTGTAACAATCCTGCAGCCGCTGTCTGTACTGTCGGCCATCAGAAGAGCGGAAAAGCCAATGGCTGTCCCCACCTCCAGGATTCTCTGGGGTTTCTTAAGGGCAAGGAGTACCTTAAGGAGACTCTGCATCCCAGGGCGGATCACCGGCACCCTGTTTTTTCTTGCATTAGCCTCCAGTTCGTCCAGAAAAGGGCCGTTTCCCCCATCCAGAGACTCCAGGTACACCTCCATGCGTTCCTCAATAATCATAATTTGCTCCTAGAAAGAAAGCTGTTCTACGATCTCTTCTGTGTCCAAATCCACGGCAGAGGTTATCTCATTGTTGATCTGCTGCAGCATCCGGCACATAGCCAGCTCCGCCTTCAAAAATTCATCCGCCAGAGGATTTTTTCGGAATTCCCGAAACTCTTTCCATATGCTGTTCAGTTCCCGATACAATTCCTCCGAGGGCGCCGTGCTCTGCAGTTCAAAATTCATCCGGCGCATCTCGTTCATCCGCTCCCGGAGTTCCGGCTGACGGCGAAGCTCTTCACGGACCTCGCAAAACTCCTGGTATTCCTGACTCTCCTGTATGGCCTGAACCAACTGCTTTGTATACATTTCAACCTGCTTCATATACTGCCACCTACTCTACTTCCATAATGATGGGCAGGATCATAGGACGGCGCTTCGTTCTCTTCCACAGGAAATCTCCCAGTGAATCCCGGATCATGTTTTTCATCTTGCTCCAGTCTGTGATCCTGTGCTTGATACAGTACTGCATAGTGTCTTCCACCACATCCCTGGCCTCTTCCATAAGATCCTCAGCCTCCCGGACATAGACGAATCCTCTGGAGACAATGTCCGGCCCTGAAAGAATCTGATTGGTGTATTTCTCCAGGGTAAGAACGGCGATCATGATGCCGTCCTCCGCCAGATGCTGGCGGTCACGCAGGACAATATTTCCCACGTCGCCCACTCCCAGGCCGTCCACCAGAAGGGCGCCAGTCTGAACGTGGCCTGTCACCTGGGCCGACTCCTTGTCCAGCTCCAGGACATCACCAGTCTTCAAAATAAAAATATGCTCATCGTCGAATCCCAAATCCCTGGCGATTCCCGCCTGACTTTTCAGATGGCGGTACTCCCCGTGTACGGGGATTGCGTATTTTGGCTTCACCAAGGTATAGATCAGCTTAATCTCTTCCTGGCAGGCGTGGCCGGACACATGGGCATCCTGGAAAATCACGTCCGCCCCTTTCATAGACAGCTCGTTGATCACTTTGGAAACGGCCTTCTCATTGCCGGGAATAGGATTGGAACTGAAGATTACCGTATCTCCCGGTTTGATCATGACTTTTTTGTGCATATTAAAAGCGATCCTGGAAAGAGCCGCCATAGACTCTCCCTGGCTTCCCGTGGTGATCAGCACCACCTGGTCGTCAGGATAATTTTTCATCTGTTCCAGATCAATCAGAGTATTCTCTGGAATATTCAGATATCCCAGCTCCGAAGCCGTAGAGATAATGTTCACCATACTGCGGCCTTCCACCACTACTTTTCTGCCATACTTGTAGGCAGAATTGATAATCTGGCGCACCCGGTCCACATTGGAAGCAAAGGTGGCGATAATAATTCTTGTATTCCTGTGCTCAGAAAAAATGTTGTCAAAGGTGCGCCCCACCGTGCGCTCTGATGCCGTAAAGCCGGGCCTCTCCGCATTGGTACTGTCGCACATCAAGGCAAGCACACCCTTCTTACCGATCTCCGCAAATCTCTGCAGGTCAATGGCATCCCCGAATACCGGTGTGTAATCCACCTTGAAGTCTCCCGTATGCACCACGATTCCTGCCGGAGAGTAAATAGCCAGGGCCACCGCATCTACAATACTGTGGTTGGTCTTGATAAATTCAATCCTGAATTCACCCAAGCTGATGGACTGTCCGGGCTTTACCACCTTTCTCTTGGTGGAGCGCATCAATCCGTGTTCATTCAGTTTCCGCTCTATTAGCCCCATGGTCAGCTTCGTAGCGTAGAGCGGAATGTTCAGCTCCTTCAGCACATAGGGAAGGGCTCCAATATGATCCTCATGACCGTGAGTAAACACAAAACCCTTTACTTTGTCTATATTTTCTTTCAGATAAGATACATCAGGAATCACCAAATCGATTCCCAGCATGTCGTTTTCCGGGAACGCAAGTCCGCAGTCTACCACAATAATACTTTCATTGTATTCAAAGGCAGTAATATTCATTCCGATCAGACCAAGGCCGCCAATCGGAATCACTTTCAATTTCATATTCTTTTCTCTCTTCAATCTGCACCTCCATAAAAATTGTTTTTAATCAGTTACTCTATTGTGTCAGAGCTCAATATCCACGTCCTCTAAAAGCTCTGCAAATATCTTCGATACCGCTTCCAGTTCCTGTTCGTCTTCCACAAACACGTATCTGGCCTCTGCCTCCCCATCCTGGGAAAGGTCTTTTAAAATGTAGGCCTCCGCTTCCTCATCCTCTGATTCTGTTACCAAAAGATAGGAGGCGCCATTGATTCTGGTTTCTTCCACCACAAAGAACCCGACCGCCTCTTCTTCACCGACCGGGCAAAAATAAATTTTATCCATCTTCCTTCCTCACTAAACTGTCCAAATAATTCTGCAGGATAAACACTGCCGCCAGCTTATCCACGTACTCTTTCCGCTCTTCTCTGCGCACGCCGCTCTCCATCAGGACTCTGTTTGCCGTAACTGTAGTCAGCCTTTCATCCCACAAAACCACCGGAAGGCCCGTCCGCCTCTTCAGCATCTCTCCGAAAGCAAGGGTTTTCTCCCCTCGCTCTCCCACCGTATTGTTCATGTTTTTAGGAAAACCAAGTACGATAGAGTTCACCTGGTATTCCTGCGCCAACGCTTCAATCCTGGCCAAAGTCCGCCGCAGCTTGTTCTCCTGCTCCCGCCGGATGATCTCCACCCCCTGAGCCGTGATTCCCAAGGGATCACTGACTGCCACGCCCACGGTCTTTGAACCAAAATCAAGTCCCAGTATTCTCTCCACCCGGATTACTGCTCCCAGGATTTATTCTTTATATATGCTCTTAAAAGCTCTTCCACCAGCTCATCACGCTCTACCTTCATGATCATGCTGCGAGCATTCTTATGGCTCGTAATGTAAGTGGGATCCCCGGACATAATATAACCAACAATCTGGTTCACCGGGTTATAGCCTTTCTCTTCCATCGCATTATATACAAGATCAAGAACCATCTTAACCCGTTTCTCAGGATCCGTGCTAATCTTAAAATATTGTGTGTTATTAATTTCTGCCATATTTCCACGCCCTTATCTAAACTTTGGTTCTATTCTAATATAGTTTTCAAAATATTTCAATGATTTTCTAAAAGGTAAAGATGATCCCCAATCTTTTCCCCCAGCCTTCCCCGACGGCACTGGTTCGTGTAATCACGATCCGCCGGAAGGGCTCCTTTTATATACTCTTTCGTA
This sequence comes from Candidatus Choladousia intestinigallinarum, assembly GCA_018712605.1. Classification (GTDB taxonomy): domain Bacteria; phylum Bacillota; class Clostridia; order Lachnospirales; family Lachnospiraceae; genus Choladousia; species Choladousia intestinigallinarum. The sequence goes on along the minus strand of DVGR01000097.1, from coordinate 43,829 downwards.
TATCCTGTATAATATTCCTTTCCCTGGAGGGAAATTTTCTCTTCAAAAAGCACTTCCGCCTCCCGGCCAAGATGCTTTTCCTCAAATCGTCTGCGGTTCTTTTCGCCCAGTTCAATCAGGTAAGCGCTTCTCTCATTTTTTACACTTTCCGCCACCTGATTCGGCATAGACGCCGCTTTCGTACCCTTGCGCCTGGAATATTTAAAAATGTGAGTTTCATACAGGGCAATCTCTTCCAGAAAAGCGGCCGTCTGATCAAATTCCTCCTGGGTCTCCCCTGGAAATCCTACGATAACATCTGTCGTCAGAGCCGGCTCATCAAAGGTCTCTCTGAGAAGATGGCATTTTTCCCGGTACTCTTCCGTAGTATAGCGGCGATTCATTCTTCTTAAGGTGGCATCGCAGCCGCTCTGCAGAGAGAGATGGAAATGGGGACAGAGCTTCTCCAGGCCGCCTATGGTCTTGGCAAACTCCTCCGTAATGATTCCAGGTTCCAGGGAACCCAGCCGGATCCGCTTCACCCCTTCGATCTCATGTACTCTCAGAATCAGCTCCTGCAGGGAACTGCCGTGATCCTTCCCGTAAGAACTCAGATGAATTCCCGTCAGAACAATCTCCCGGCACCCGTTCTCTGTCAGCGTCTTCACTTCCCGGCAGACATCCTCCGGCACCCGGCTTCGGATTCTCCCCCGGGCATAGGGAATAATGCAATAGCTGCAGAACTGATTGCAGCCGTCCTGCACCTTCAGGCTGGCCCGGGTATGCTCAGAGGTCTCCTCCACATGGAGATCCTCACAATCTTTTTCCTTCCCAATCTCCGTAATCCTTGAATACACTCCCTGAGGATTTCCCGCTGCCTGATACAACTCCAGCGCCTCCACCAACTCGCCTTTGCGGTTGTTTCCCAGAACTATATCCACACAGGGATCCGCCTCTACCGCCTCTCTGGATGTCTGGCTGTAACAGCCGGCAGCCACCACCACGGCCTGAGGGTTCATCTTCTTGGCTTTGTGCAGCATCTGCCTGGATTTGCGGTCTGCTATATTCGTAACCGTACACGTATTTATTACATATACGTCAGCTCCCGGGGCAAAGGGCACGATTTCATAGCCAGCTTCCACAAGGAGCTGGCGCATAGCTTCCATTTCGTATGCATTTACTTTACATCCCAGGTTATGAAGAGCCGCTTTTTTGTTCATTTTTAACCTCCATTTCGGCATTTTTAACGAATTCTGCGAATGATCTTCGGCTGTTTTATTCTTGACTTTTGACCACACACCCGTTAATATGGTTATGAAACAAAATAAAAATTTATTGGGAGGATAACAACCATGAAAACAGTACAGATTTCTTTGAATTCCATTGATAAAGTAAAATCTTTTGTAAATGAGATCACAAAATTCAACAATGATTTCGATCTTGTTTCCGGAAGATACGTAATTGATGCAAAGTCCATTATGGGTATCTTCAGTCTGGATCTTTCCAAACCCATCAAACTGAACATCCATGCAGAGGACAATATTGACGAAATCATGGAAGTTCTCAAATCATATATCTGCTAGTTTTTTCATAACAGCAGCCATATGTCATAGAAAACAGGCCGGACAAGTTTTACTTGTATCGGCTGTTTTTATATTGCATAAGTCCAGTCTCAAAGCAGAAGCCCATGGACTGCTTGCAGGCCAATGGGGGTCTGCTTTCGAGACGACAACAGATATGAGGAAGGAAGGCGATAGCCTGGATTCCGAATATCTGTTAGGATTCCGGGAGTGCAGCGCACGGAGGAATCCGGGGACTTATGCTTATAATGCTTATAACAACACCCAGTCTCAAAGCAGAAGCCCACGGACTGCTTGCAGGCCGGGGGGATTCTGCTTTCGAGACGACAACAGATATGAGGAAGGAAGGCGATAGCCTGGATTCCGAATATCTGTCAGGATTCTAATCTATTCTACCCAGACCCTCTCCACTGTTTGGATGGCGGTCTCCACCATCTCATCAATTTTCTCTTCCAGCTTTTTCTCTGAACGCTTAATGGCGTTGATGTTTGGCTTTGTCACCGGATGCTTGGCCACGAAAATCGTACAGCAGTCCTCATAGGGCAGGATGGAGGTCTCATAGGTGCCGATTTCCTGTGCAATGTCCACGATCTCCTGCTTGTCATCCCCAATCAGAGGACGGAATACAGGCATCGTGCAGACTTCATTGGTGGCCGCAAGGCTCTGCATGGTCTGGCTTGCCACCTGACCGATGCTTTCACCGGTAATCAGGCCCAGAGAATTTGTCTCTCTGGCAAAATGCTCCGCAATTTTCATCATATAACGGCGCATGATTATCGTCAGCTCATCGTGCGGGCATTTATCATAAATATAAAGCTGAATATCTGTAAAATTCACCACGTGAAGCATAATGGGGCCCGAATATTTTGACACGATGCGGGCCAGATCCACTACCTTTTCCTTGGCTCTCTCGCTGGTGTATGGCGGAGCATGGAAGTAAACCGCATCCAGCTTCACCCCTCTTTTGCAGATCCGGTATCCTGCCACAGGACTGTCTATTCCTCCCGACAGAAGAAGCATAGCCTTGCCGTTGGTACCCACAGGCATTCCCCCCGGCCCCGGTATGATTTTAGAATAAATATAAATTTTCTCCCGGATTTCCACGTGAATCAGAATCTCCGGGTTATGGACATCCACCTTGAGGCTGGGAAAAGCCTCCGCAATCCTTCCTCCCAGATAGCTGCTGACTTCCATGGACTCCACGGGATAGCTTTTTCTGGCACGGCGTGTAACCACCTTAAAGGTCTGCTCCCGAATCTCATAGACATTCTGCAGGAAATCAATGATTTCATTTCCCAGCTCATCCAGCCCACGGTCCTCTGTTTTCATAACCGGGCAGATTCCCACTATACCGAATACCCTCTTCAGGCACTCTACCGTCTCTTCAAAATCAAAGGGCTCCTGGCAGTCCACGTAGATTCTGCCCTGCTCTTTGTAAACCTGAAAGGTTCCCTCCGCCTTTTTCAGCCCGTGACGGATCTGCTTCACCAGAGCGTCCTCAAAAAGATGGCGGTTTTTCCCTTTTATGCCGATTTCCCCATACTTAATCAAAAAAGTCTTAAACATACAGTTTCCTCCCAAACAGTACCGTAACCCCCAGTCAGCGATTCCTTATCTGCGCCTGTATCTTCTCAGCACAGGCAAAAGCTCCCCAAGATTCTCCAGGCAATAGTCAATCTCTTCTTCCCTGGTGAAAGGACTGAAGCTGAAGCGCAGTGTAGATTCTAAAAGGGCAGGTTTCAAATGCAGCTCCTCAAGGACAGAGCTCACCGCCGATTTTTTATTCGAAGAGCAGGCGGAGCCTGAGGAAACGTAAATCCCTCTCTCCTCCAGCGCATGAAGGAGAACCTCGCTTCTCACGCCGGGAAAAGCAGCGCTTACAATGTGGGGCGCACTCTTCTCCCCCTCTTCCGAGATCACGTGAACCTCCGGCAAATTGGCAAGCCCCCGCATCAGCCGATCCTTCAGTAAAAACATATGTTCCCTTGCCTGGTCCAGATTCTGATAAGCTTCCCAGGCAGCCACGCCCAGGCCCGCCGCTCCCGGTACATTATCCGTGCCGGAACGCATTCCCTGCTGCTGCCCGCCTCCCAGAATCATGGGATGAATCTTTACCTTTTCATTTACATATAAAAAACCAATCCCTTTGGGGCCATGGATCTTATGACCGCTGACGGACATCAGATCAATCCCCATCCTTTTAGGCAGAATCCTCATCTTCCCATATGCCTGTATGGCGTCCACATGAAAGAGAACGGAAGGTTTCTTTTCCTTCACTCTTCTGCTGATTTCTTCCACCGGCTCAAGAGTTCCCACCTCGTTGTTCACCAGCATCACAGATACCAGAATCGTGTCCTCCCTCACGGCCTCCGCCGCCTGCTGGGGATCCACATGTCCGGTGCCGTCCACTGGAAGAACCGTCACTTCAAACCCCTGATCCTCCAGGAACCGCAGAGGCATCCTCACTGCCGCATGTTCTACGGCGGTGGTGATAATATGGCAGCCTGCCCGCCTGTTGGCAAAAGCTGTGCCTGTCAAGGCCCAGTTGTTGGATTCCGTTCCCCCGGACGTAAAGAAAATTTCTTTTTCCTTTACTTTTAAAGTGGCGGCAATCTTTTCTCTGGCGTCCTTAAGATAATGCTCCGCCTCCACACCTTTTTGATGTCTCGAGGATGGATTTCCATAATCCACCATCATGGTCTTTACTACAATATCCCGCACCGACTCCAGGCATGGGGTGGTGGCTGAATTGTCCAGATAAGCCTCCATAGCTCCCTCCGTATCAAATTCCCGCATAAATGTTTTGCGCTGTTATTCTACAGGAAAACGGTCGCAAATGCAAGCCCCGCTTATTTTTCCATATGAAACATTAAAACAGACAAAAGCGCCATTCCTGCCGTCTCTGTGCGAAGAATGCGCTTTCCAAGTGTAATAGGGACAAATCCCCCTGCTGCCGCCTGCTTTACTTCCTCTTCCTCAAATCCTCCCTCAGGACCGATAAAAATTGCCACGGAGTCTCCAGGTTGAATCGTCTTCAGAGCCGCCCTGGTCTCATCCATGCCTTTAGCCAGTTCATAGGGGATCAGCTTTCTGTCAAAGCCTGTTCCGTATGCAGCGGCCTCTTTAAAGCTCATCACCGGCTTCACCTGAGGGATCCGGAGGCGTCCCGACTGCTTAGCTGCGCTCTCCGCAATGGCATTCCACCTTTTAACCTTGCTTTGAGCTTTTTTCTCGTCCAGCTTCACCACCGCTCTTTTGGAAGCCACAGGCACAATCTCACAGGCTCCCAGCTCCACCGCCTTCTGGATAATCAGCTCCATCTTGTCGCCCTTTGGAAGGCCCTGAAAAAGAGAAATGCGGACAGGAAGCTCCGTATCTGCCTCCTGAACCCACATAATCTCAGCATTTACCTGCTCGTCCTGGAAGGAATCTATCCTGCAGCGGTACGCTCTTCCAGCGTCCTCACGGCTGCTTACGGTGATCTGTTCCCCCGTTTTCATTCTGAGGACATTTCGGATATGGTTCACATCCTGGCCCAAAATCCGAATCTGTTTTTCTCCGATCTGCTCCGGCTCAACAAAAAAATGATACATTTTTTACCTCTTTCTGGCCGTCACCGATACCCAGTCATTCTGTCTGGTTACCTCCAAAAGCTCCATTCCGGCTGCTTTCACAGCCTCCGTGATTTTCTCTTCTTTTTCCTCCAGGATCCCTGATGTAATATACACGCCGCCCTTTTTCAAGTGCTTCACTGCCACTGGGGTCAGGGGGAGCAGCACCTCTGTGAGAATATTGGCCGCTACCAGGTCGAAACTTTCATAGCCCACCTTCTCCTGAAGCTGTTCATCGTCAATGAGATTGCCGATCAGCACTTCCATAGCTCCCTCAGGGATCTCATTGGCCACCAGGTTTTCCTCTGCGGCAGAAATGGCGCAGGGATCCAGATCTGTTCCCACCGCCAGGGCTGCCCCCATCTTAAGGGCCGCTATAGAAAGGATCCCGCTTCCTGTCCCTACATCCAGGAGACGCATCCCTGGCTTAACGTACTTTTTGAGCTGCCGCAGGCATAGCTGGGTGGTCTCATGCATACCGGTTCCAAAAGCAGTTCCGGGATCAATATGAAGAATGTTTTTATCCCGGTCTTCTTCCTTCACCTCTTCCCAGGAGGGAATAATTAAGATGTCATCCACATAAAACTGATGGAAATACTGCTTCCAGTTATTGATCCAGTCCTTATCCTCTGTCCGGGATTCCGTGATCGTCCCCTCCCCGATGTCCATAAACATCCTAAGAGAGTCCAATTCCTCCCGTACTCTGGCCAGGATCTCTTCTTTATCCGCATCCTCTTCCAGATAAAAACTGAGATAGGCGATCCCGTCATCCTCCGGCCCCTCCGGCAGGATGTCTACAAACATCTGCTGTTTTTCCGCCTCAGTAAGGGGTACTTTGTCTTCAATCTCCACCCCTTCCACACCTGCGTCTGAAAGGGCTGAGATCACCATATCTTCCGCCTGTGACAGGGTCTTTAAGGTAAATTTATTCCAACGCATACTGGCTCCTAATCTTCAAAGGTCTCTTTCAGTTTATCCATAAAGCCTTTCTTTTTAGGCTTTTCCGCTTTCTTTTCCGTTTTGCCGCCGGTTCTCCCCAAGCTGTTCCCTGTCTCCATGTCGAAATCTCTCAGGGCCTGCTTTGCCGCCTCGTTCATCTTGGTGGGAACCTGGATCACCAGGGTAACGTAGTGGTCGCCCCGGAGATTCTTATTTCTCAGGGAGGGTACGCCCTTTCCTTTAAACCTTACCTTGGTGTCGGTCTGGGTACCCGGCTTAACCGTATAAAGGATATCCCCGTCCACTGTACTGATGCGGATCTCCCCTCCAAGGGCCGCCTGGGCGAAGGTCATAGGCACTGTAGAGTAAATATTCATATCCTGCCGCTGGAAAACCGGATGTCTTGCCACGATCACTTCCACCAAAAGGTCGCCTCTGGGGCCGCCGTTCGTCCCCGGCTCTCCCTTTTCTCTGATGCGGATGCTCTGCCCGTTGTCGATGCCTGCAGGTATCGTCACCTTTATCTTCTTCCTGCTGGACACATAGCCGGAGCCGGAGCATCCGGGGCACTTCTCTTTTACAATTTTACCTGTTCCGTGGCAGTCTGGACAGGTCTGGACATTCTGCATGGTGCCAAAGAGAGACTGCTGGGTGTACACAATCTGTCCTTTTCCGCCGCACTTAGGACAAGTCTCCGGGTTCGTTCCCGGTTTTGCTCCCGTGCCATGGCAGGTGGGACACTCGTCCTTTAACGTAAGCTCCAGCTCCTTCTCACATCCGAATACGGCTTCCTCAAAAGTGATGCGGACACTGGTTCTGACATTGGCTCCCTGCATAGGGCCTCTGGCGCCGCCTCTTCTCCTTCCTCCGAAAAGATCACCGAATATATCCCCGAAAATGTCGCCCATATCTCCGCTGAAATTAAAGCCGTCAAAACCGCCGAAGCCGCCGCCTGCTCCGCCCTGTTCAAAGGCCGCATGGCCAAACTGGTCATACTGCCGCCTTTTATCCGGATCACTGAGCACTGCGTACGCCTCCGATGCCTCTTTAAACTTCTGCTCCGCCTCTTTATCTCCAGGATTCATATCAGGGTGATACTTCTTTGCCAGGACCCGGTAAGCCTTTTTCAAGGTCGCCTCGTCCGCATTCCGGTCTACTCCCAGAACCTCATAGTAATCCCGTTTATTCTCTGCCATAGCTACCTCCTACACCTAACGATGCCCCTGAAGGCTCCTGCCCTCAGGGGTATGCTGTCTTGGAAATGATTTTCTTCTGAAATTATACTTCCCGGTAATCTCCGTCTACTACATCGTCGTCCTGGGCGGATGAAGATGCATTTCCAGCTCCCATATCCGGTCCCGGACCTGCCTGGCCTGCGGCTCCCTGAGCCTGCTCATAAACCTTAGCGAACAGCTTCTGGGCGCTCTCCATAAGTTTTTCTTTGCCTGCCTTCAGGTCTGCCACCTGAGACTCCGTCATCTCATCAGGATTCGTGTTGGCAACCAGATCCTTCAGGGCCTGCAGATCTGCTTCCACTGCAGTCTTATCAGCAGCGTCAATCTTATCGCCTACTTCCTCCAGAGCCTTCTCAGTCTGGAATACCATAGCGTCCGCATCATTTCTGGTATCAATCGCTTCTTTCTTCTTCTTATCCTGAGCCTCGTACTCAGCAGCTTCCTTTACAGCTCTGTCGATCTCATCGTCTGACATATTAGAGCCGGAAGTAATGGTAATGTGCTGCTCTTTTCCTGTGCCCAGATCCTTAGCGGATACGTTTACAATACCGTTGGCGTCAATATCAAAAGTAACCTCGATCTGAGGAACGCCTCTCCTTGCAGGGGGGATTCCATCCAGTCGGAACTGTCCAAGGGACTTATTGTCTCTGGCGAACTGACGCTCCCCCTGTACCACATGGATATCCACCGCCGTCTGGTTGTCTGCTGCGGTAGAGAATACCTGGCTCTTCTTGGTAGGAATCGTAGTATTTCTCTCGATCAGCTTCGTGGCTACACCACCCAGAGTCTCAATAGACAGGGACAGGGGAGTAACATCCAGAAGCAGGATATCGCCTGCGCCAGCATCTCCTGCCAGCTTGCCGCCCTGAATCGAAGCGCCCAGAGCCACACATTCATCCGGATTCAGGCTCTTATTGGGTTCGTGTCCAGTCAGCTGTTTTACCTTATCCTGTACAGCCGGCACACGGGTAGATCCGCCTACCAGAAGTACCTTTGAAAGCTCGCTGGCATTTAAGCCTGCATCGCTCAGAGCTTTTCTCACCGGCTCAGCCGTTCTCTCTACCAGGTCATGGGTCAGCTCATCAAATTTGGCTCTTGTCAGATCCATCTCAAAGTGTTTGGGGCCTGTCTCGTTCGCTGTGATGAAGGGCAGGTTGATGTTGGTGGTGGTGGAAGAGGAAAGCTCCTTCTTCGCTTTCTCCGCTGCCTCTCTCAGTCTCTGGAGAGCCATTTTATCATTCGAAAGGTCAATTCCTTCTTTTGCCTTAAAGTCAGCAATCATATATTCTGTGATCTTGTTGTCAAAGTCATCGCCGCCCAGGTGGTTGTCGCCGTTGGTAGCCAGAACTTCGATAACGCCTTCACCGATCTCAATGATAGAAACATCGAAGGTACCGCCGCCCAGGTCGTAAACCATGATCTTCTGCTCTTTCTCATTGTCAAGGCCGTATGCCAGGGCTGCCGCCGTGGGCTCGTTGATAATACGCTTTACATCCAGTCCGGCGATCTTTCCGGCATCTTTGGTAGCCTGACGCTGAGCATCGTTAAAGTAAGCGGGAACTGTGATAACCGCCTCGGTTACCTTCTCACCCAGGTAATTCTCTGCGTCTGCTTTCAGCTTCTGCAGAATCATAGCGGAAATCTCCTGGGGTGAATATTTCTTTCCGTCAATGGTTACACGGTAATCGCTTCCCATATGTCTTTTAATAGAAGAAATGGTGTGATCCGCATTTGTAACAGCCTGACGCTTTGCAGGTTCTCCCACCAGACGCTCCCCGTTTTTCGTGAAAGCCACTACGGAAGGGGTGGTTCTGGAACCCTCTGTATTTGTGATAACTACCGGCTTACCGCCTTCCATAACTGCCACGCAGCTATTTGTCGTACCTAAGTCAATACCAATAATCTTGCTCATAATTGAAACCTCCTCGCGTTTCCTTTTCCATTTATTTTGCGCTTCTGCGCAGATCTATATCAAAAACTTACTTCCAGTTTTAACTTAATTTGCCACTTTTACCATGCTGTGCCTTACAACGGCCTCCCGGTATGTGTAGCCTTTTTGGAACTCTTCTACAATCACATTCTCGCCGGCTTCCTCATCCTCCACATGCATCACCGCATTGTGGAAATTAGGATCAAACTCTTTGCCCACAGCCTCGATGGGCTTAACGCCGATTCCTTCCAGGGTGGAAAGCATCTGTCTGTATACCTTCTCCATCCCCTCCACAAAAGGATCGTCTTTCTTTTCCTCGGGAATTCCCGCCAGCCCCCGCTCAAAATTATCAATGGTGGGGAGGATTTTCTCAATCACACTTTTGGCTCCCGTTTCAAACATGGCTGCTTTCTCTTTCTCAGAGCGCTTGCGGAAATTATCGAATTCTGCCATCTGGCGCTGCACTCTGTCTGTCAGCTCCTCGATGCGGATATCTTTTTTATCTTTCTTTTTCTTTCCAAAGAATCCCTTTTTCTTTTCCCCATCCTCCTGGGAACCCTCTTCCTCCAGAGACTCTTCTGTCCCCTGGGAATCTTCTTCCCCGGAAGCCTGTTCAGAATTCATGGTTTCTTCAGAGCCTTCCTCCAAGGAGTCCTCAACGGGAACTTCTCCGTTTGGCGAACCTTCCTCTGGAACCTCCTGGGAAGTTCCTTCCTTTCTGATCTCTTCCACTGGTCACTTCCACCTTTCTATTCTTCTTTGTCCTTTTTGTCTCTGTGAAATATCTCGTCAAGCTGAATCATCAGGGTTCTCAAAGTGCCTACCACCTTATCGTAATCCATACGTTTAGGACCGATCACTCCGATCCGTCCGTACATTCCCTCTCCCAGCTCATACGTAGCTGTCACCACGCTGCAATCCTGCATAGACGGCAGCGGCGATTCCTGACCGATATACACCTGAATCCCAGTCTCTTCCTCGCCTGTTCCGATCAGCCCTGCCAGCCCTTCCTTATCCTCAAAGGTATGAATGAGCTCGCTGGCCTTCTCACTGGTGCTCAGTTCTGGGTATTTGAAAATATTTGTTGCCCCGCTGGTATAAATCTCTACCTCGTCCTCCGACTGAACCGACTCGGCCACCGCATCCAGCACCCGGTTTACCACCTCGCTGTGAATCCCGGCCTGCTCCTTTAGCTTTGCGATCGTAGCCAGATTAATCTGTTCTATAGTCAGCCCGTTCAGCGCGCTGTTCAGCAGGATGTTCAGCTCCAGGATCGTCTTCTGATCCAGCCCGTGCTCCAGGCGGATGATCTTATTCTTTACCACATTTCCCTCGGTGACGATTACCGCCAGGATCTGGGATTCCGTCACGATGGACAGTTGGATGAATTTAAGTTTTGTCCTGTGAAACTGGGGACCGGAAATCATGGCCGCATAATTGGTATTCTTAGCAAGAACCGTGGCAAGCTGCTTTAACAGAAGCTCCATCTTATCCTGCCGCTGAATCATCATCTCCTTCATCTCCGTGACTTCCCGGTCTTTTTCCTCCATCATGCGATCCACATAAAGGCGATAACCCGCATCAGAAGGAATGCGTCCTGCGGAAGTGTGGGGCTGAAGAATATAGCCCATCTCTTCCAGGTCTGACATCTCATTTCGTATGGTGGCGGAACTCAGATTCAAATCTGCATACTTGGAAATCGTCCTGGAACCTACCGGTTCGCCTGTCTCCAGGTATGTCTTGATGATAGCTTTTAAAATCGTCCATTTCCTATCATCCAGCTGCATCCGAACTCCTCCTTTCTCTTTATAAGGATTCATACTTTATCTCCGATGTGCCTCCGGCGGATTGCAGAGACGCACATAAGAAAAATGTCATGCGCTGCATGACCTGCGCCTCGCAGCAAGAATGCCGGCGGCATTCTTGAATCATTCGTATTGTTAGCACTCACTTCATTCGAGTGCTAATTCCTTATGCAGTTAATATAATACCGGTTCGTCTTTTTGTCAATAGCCTTTTTTAAAATTTTTCCAACTTGTCCCCCGGTACCTTTCTATGGTATAGTAACGCATAAGCAATTACGAAAGGACTAATTATATGAAGCGTCATCATATTTTTTCAGTTCTCCTGCCTGTGGCAGGAATTTTAATCCTGATCCTCCTTGTCTTTATCCACTTTGTGGATCAGCTCCGTGATGAGAATCGAGAAGCCTCTTCGCCGGTTTCCACTGAAGCGGAAGACAGCGGACAGATTCAGACCGAAGAGCCCAAATTTTCTTCAGGCATTCCCTCATCCTCGAAGCCTTCCTCCTCCCTGCCCCAGGATCACTGCTTTATCTGGGTGGGAGATTCAAGAACCGTCGGCATGGAAGAGGCCATGGGCGAAGACAACTGCCTGTATATTGCCGCCCCCGGGGAGGGATATGACTGGTTCGTCTCATCCGGGCTTCCCGCCCTTACGGAGGCCATGGCCTCTCTCCCGGACGCTCCTGTCATCTTTAATCTGGGGGTAAACGACTACGATAACCTGGAGCTGTACATGGATTTGTACCAGGAGCTTATGGAAGACTACCCAGATACCTCCTTTTTCTTTCTCTCGGTCAATCCCATTGATCCTGCCCGCTGCGACAACATCACCAATGAAGAGATCGGGGACTTTAACGCCCATCTGAGAAATCTCCGGGATGAGGCGTATATTGACAGCTATACTTACATCATGGTCAACGAGATCAGCACTACGGATGGTATTCATTATTCCCCGGAAGCTTACCAGCTTATCCATGATTACGCCGGAGGAATCGTAACCGCCGCCCTGGACGGGAACTAAGCTTCCTTATCCAGGAGAAATTCAGCCATCACATAGTTCGCCAGATCCGTTCCCCGGTCCGTCAGGGACAGAAAGTCTTCTTCCTGTTTAAGCATTCCTTCTTTCTGCAGCCTGAGGATCGTTTCCCCATAAACCGTATTTATCTCCCTGTCAAAGCGTTTCCGGAACTCTTTACCGGAAACGCCTTTTTTCAGCCGCAGTCCCAAAAACATAAACTCTTCCATCTCATCTTTCATCTTCAGCGCCGTCCTCACACGTCCCGTAAAGTCCCCGTTTATATAGGAAGAAAGTTCCCTGGGATTTTCATATCTCACATGTTCCAGCAGGGAAGCCGCTCCCAGCCCAAAGCCTGCATACTCTATCCCTGTCCAGTAGCCCACGTTGTGACGGCAGGCATATCCCGGCCGGGCATAATTCGAGATCTCATACCGCTTCATCCCCGCCTCTTCCAGGATTTCCTGGGTACTCCAATACATTTCACGCTCTTCCTCTTCCGTGGGAAGAAATTCCGTATCTTCTCCTTTTTCCCTTTTTTCCGCCTCATCCCGGTACCGCTCATACAGAGGCGTTCCCGGTTCCAGAATCAGACTGTAGGCCGATATATGCTCCGGCTTAAGGGCGGCTGTTTTTTTCAGGGTATCTCCCCAGGAATCAGGGCTCTGTCCCGGCAGGGCCGACATAAGATCCACATTTATATTGGAAAAACCTGCGCTTCTGGCCTGGTGGTACGTCTGAAGAAAATCCTCCCAGGTATGGATTCTTCCCAGCAGGGCCAGCCACCGGTTGTCTGCCGACTGAAGTCCCAGGCTCAGTCTGTTGATCCCCGAACTGCGGTATGAGATAAGTTTCTCCCGATCCGCCGTTCCTGGATTGCACTCTATGGTAATTTCAGGGCTGTCTGAAAAAGCAAATCTCTCTCTCAATGTTTCCAATACCGCATCAATATCTTCCGCCGGCAGAAGGGAGGGAGTCCCTCCGCCAAAAAAAACTGTCTCAACTCTGTATTTTTCCCATCCGGGAAAATGCAGGATTTCTTTTTTGAGAGCTTCTATATAAGCCCTCCGGGTTTCACTGCTTCCCGGAGCAGACAGGAAATCACAGTAGCTGCATTTCTTTACGCAAAAAGGAATATGCAAATATATCTCCAGAGGTTTCATGTTTGACGTCTCCTTTCTCACTTGGCTTACTTTAACACGGATTTTCCGGCGCAACAACCATCTCTTTGCAACATTCCTATTGACACAGGCGATTCTTAGTGTTATGATATTGATATCAAAATAATATCATTTTAGGAGGGGAAAGTTATGAACACCAAAGACATAGACGAAAAAATTCTGCAGGCGCCGTCCGGCTACCTATTTCTTTTTCTGGGAATCCTGATGGTGCTGGGCTGCCTCCCGGCTTACATTGCTCCCGGAGTCCTGGGCGCTTCCACTGCCGTGATTGTCTTCTTTGTCATCCTGGGAACCATCCTGCTGCTGGCAGGCATTCTCCTGCTTTGCGGGCTCCATATTATCAATCCTAACGAGGCCCTGGTGCTGTCTCTCTTTGGAAACTATTATGGAACCCTGAAGGAGGAAGGATATTACTGGACGAATCCCTTTGCTTCGGGACTGAATCCATCCATTAAAATCCCCACGGTCACAGCCTCCGGCTCCGGAGTCTCCGTCTCTTCCATAAGCAAAAAGATCTCCACAAAGATCATGACGCTGAACAATGAGAAGCAGAAGGTGAATGACCAGCAGGGAAATCCTATTGAGATCGGCACCATCGTCATCTGGCAGGTGACCAACCCTACCAAAGCGGTCCTGAATGTGGAGAATTACAAAAATTATCTCTCCATCCAGTGCGACGCCATCACCCGGAACACCGCCCGCCGCTATCCCTATGACACTGGCCTCAACGATGAAAAGAGTCTCCGGGGCAGCACCCAGGAGGTAGCGGATATTATGCAGAAGGAACTGCAGGAGAAGGCTGAGAGCGCCGGCATCACCATCAAGGAAGTGCGGATCACCCGCCTGGCCTACGCTCCCGAGATCGCTTCCGCCATGCTCCAGCGCCAGCAGGCAGAGGCTGTCATCGACGCCCGGCAGAAAATCGTTGAGGGAGCTGTAAGTATGGTGGATATGGCCCTTCAGAAATTAAGCGAAAATGACATTGTAGAATTGGACGAAGAACGTAAAGCCGCCATGGTCAGCAACTTGCTGGTAGTGCTCTGCGGAAATAAAGATCCGCAGCCCATTGTCAACAGCGGCTCTATCTACTAGATCCCATGCAGGAAGCGGAAAGAAGGGAGGAACGAATGGAAACTAAGAAAGAAAAAACAAAAAAGCAGATTCCCCTTCGCCTTTCCGCTTCTCTCTACAACGAACTGGCTGCTTGGGCTGAAGAAGAATTCCGCTCTGTAAACGGACAGATCGAGTATCTTCTTACGGAATGCGTCCGGCGCAGGAAGAAATCCCGGAAAGAAGACGAACAGTAAACTGCCGGAGGGGATGCCGCATGAAACAGATTTCATGCGGCATCCCCTCCTTTATGCTCTCCAGACCAGGGCGGCCGGGAGATTATTTGTCGTCCAGCTTTAATACGCTCATGAAGGCTTTCTGCGGAATCTCCACATTTCCTACCTGGCGCATCCTTTTCTTTCCTTCCTTCTGTTTCTCCAGAAGTTTTTTCTTTCGTGTGATATCTCCGCCGTAGCATTTTGCCAGGACGTCTTTTCTCATGGCCCGGACCGTCTCCCTGGCAATAATCTTGCTTCCGATGGCCGCCTGGATAGGAATCTCAAAGAGCTGTCTTGGAATCTCTTCCTTCAGCTTCTCACACATCCTGCGTCCTCTCTCATAGGCCGTATCTCCATGGACAATAAAGGAAAGAGCATCCACTTCCTCCTTATTTACCAGAATATCCAGCTTCACCAGCTCTGAACGCATATATCCTTTAAGCTCATAGTCAAAGGATGCGTAGCCTCTGGATCGGGACTTCAGTGCGTCAAAGAAATCGTAGATAATCTCATTAAGAGGCAGCGTATATTTCAGAAGAGCCCTGGTCTCCTCCATGTATTCCATGCCTTCGTATATTCCCCTGCGTTCCTGGCACAGCTCCATAATGGAACCGATATATTCTGTGGTCACCATGATCTCCGCCGCCACTACCGGCTCTTCCATGTATTCGATCTCAGAGGGATCCGGCAGATTGGTAGGGTTCGTCAGCTCTATTACTTCTCCGTTTGTCTTATAAACTTTATAGATTACGCTGGGCGCCGTGGTTACCAGATCCAGGTTATACTCCCTCTCCAGCCGCTCCTGGATAATCTCCAGATGCAGAAGTCCCAGGAAACCGCAGCGGAAACCAAAGCCCAAAGCCACAGAGGTCTCCGGCTCAAACTGCAGGGACGCATCGTTTAGCTGAAGCTTCTCCAGGGCATCCCGCAGATCCGGGTACTTTGCCCCGTCCGCCGGATACATGCCGCAGTAAACCATGGGATTTACTTTCTTGTAACCCGGAAGCGGCTCCGCGCAGGGCTTCAATGCGTTAGTCACCGTATCGCCCACCCGGGTGTCTTTGACATTTTTAAGGCTGGCAGTAATATAGCCTACCATTCCTGCCCCAAGCTCTTCACAGGGAATAAACTGACCTGCGCCAAAATATCCCACCTCCACGACCTCAGCCTGGGTTTTCGTAGCCATCATTAAAATAGGGGTGCCCTTCCTGACCGTTCCCTCCATAAGACGGATAAATATAATGACTCCCTTATAAGAATCATAGATAGAATCAAAAATCAATGCCTTCAGCGGCGCCTGGGGATCTCCCTGGGGGGCCGGAATCTTTTCAACGATCTTCTCCAGAACCTGATGTACATTCTCCCCGGTCTTGGCCGAAATCCTGGGGGCGTCCTCCGCCTCAATCCCAATCACGTCCTCGATCTCCTGGATCACCCTATCCGGTTCCGCACTTGGAAGGTCAATTTTATTAATCACGGGCATCACGTCCAGATCATGATCCAGAGCCAGATAGACATTGGCCAGAGTCTGCGCCTCAATTCCCTGAGCCGCATCCACCACTAAAATAGCGCCGTCGCAGGCCGCAAGGCTTCTGGAAACCTCATAGTTGAAATCCACGTGTCCCGGAGTATCTATTAAATTAAAAATATATTCTTCACCATCATCAGCCTTGTATACGGTGCGCACCGCCTGGGATTTAATCGTAATCCCCCGCTCCCGCTCCAGATCCATATTATCCAGAACCTGATTCTGCATCTCACGGCTGGTCAGAAGTCCTGTCATCTCGATAATCCGGTCCGCCAAGGTAGACTTGCCATGGTCAATATGGGCTATTATACAAAAATTCCTGATTTTGCTCTGATCTGTCGTCACTTGTGTTCCTCCTTGCCAGGCTGTATCCTGTATCTGGAACAGTTTAACACATCTTTTCCCGTATTGTCCATAGCAAGGTAAAGATTCTTGGGGCCGGTCTCATCACCTGCCTGTCAGTACCTGGTCAAGAAGTTCCGCCAGGGGCTCCATGGCATTTCTCTCTTCCTCTACGGTGTTGAGCTGGGTGCCCGCCTCCACCAGGAGCGACCTGGGCCTTAAATGGAGGTTGTAGCGCTGGGCTTTCAGATAAATATTCCTGGTAAAGCCCGGATACTGCTCTCTGGCTTTCAGTTCAAGCTGCAGAGAGAATGCAAGATTCTCACGGATATATGGATTCTCCAGCCAGGTCAGGGGCTGGTTTTGATTGTCCCTGGACAGGCCGTTAAAAAACATAATCATGGAGGCCGGTTTTCCGTCAATCTCCGTCACGAACTTTTCACCCTCCACTCCGTCCCGGTGCAGGTCAATGATTACCTCTATAGAAGGATTTTGCTCCAGAATTTCCAGCACAGCGGCTCTTGCATAGTCATAGGCAGCGCTGCGGTCCAGCACTCCGTCAATCAGATCATACACGCCCGTATCGTGTATCACCTGGTAGCCGTACTTGTCCCTGAGCAGCTCCGCCAGCACCTCTCCCATTCCCACAATGGAATCCTCTGTCACTCCTTCCCTGGAATCCGCAAAGGTTTCCTGAGAGTGTGTGTGATAAATGAGAATCTGGGGCATCCCTGACTTTTTTTCTATGGTCAGGTCTTCATTCAAAAGATCCCCGGCATTGAGCAGCTCTCCGTCGATGGTTGTCCCTGCGTCCAGGGTGAAGTACTCGTTTAAGAGATAGTCAAAATCTGAAAGCTGTGAGAGCAGTTCCGGGGAGATCCCGGCAGTTCCCGGCGCTGAAGCTTCCGCCGCTTCATAAGTGTCAGCGCCATCTTCCGCACTCTCTGTCTGCCCAGTCACAGCCTCCGGTTCCTGTGTCTGCCCTGATGCAGTTTCCGGTTCCTGTGTCTGTTCCGCCTCAGTCTCCGACTCACCGGTTTCTTGCGGTTCGCCTCCGGCCTCTGTCTCCTGGGGTCTCTCAGCCATATAGGTATAGATCGGTACAAGCTGCTCCATCCATTCTGAGATCCAGTTTCCCGTTCCATCTCCCCTCACCGCCGCACTGTAAGCAGGGGCGTACGCAGAAACAGCCGCATCTTCTATGCCCTTTTTCCATTCATCGGGAACGATCTCCGATAAATCTGCTTCCCGAACCAGCACCTCTCCTCCTTTGTAAATAATATACGTACTCAGAACTGCCATTAAAATATACAAAAGCCTCTGCAGCCATTCTCCATTCCGCATCCCGTTCTCCCCTCCGGCATCCCCAGGCGCAGAAATGGCCGCAGGCCGCCGATATTTTATTATATGAGGGAATGGACAAGATTATGACAGGGCGGTCATGGTTACCCCTTGCCGGAAAAAGCCATATTCAGTCCCTCTGAGATGGTATAGCTCAAGTATTTTACTGTCTCGTCAATATCCTTGGGCGTCACAAACATGGTATTTAAATGAGGGGAAATCAGTTCCCGGATCATCTGATGCTTCTGTGCGCTGTCCAGAGTGCCCAGGGCGCCTCCCAGCCTCTGCATTTCCTGGTGTCCATCCATCTGATTCACCAGCTCTTCCATGGTGTCATTCACAATAGTGGCCGCATCCACCACCGTAGGTACTCCCACGGCGATTACCGGCACTCCTAAAGCTTCCTGATTGATTCCATTTCTGTGATTTCCAACCCCGGAGCCGGGATGAATTCCGGCGTCTGTAATCTGGATCGTCCGGTTCAGCCGCTTTGTGCTTCTGGCTGCCAGGGCATCAATGACTATGACCACATCCGGCTTTGTCTCATCCACCACTCCTTTTACGATTTCCAGCGTCTCCATACCGGTCTGAGCCATGACGCCCGGTACAATGGCACTGATACATTCCGTCTCCTCATCGCTCAAAAAATTCTTCCCGTACTCCCGGATCATGTGCCTGGTGATATGAAGGTTGTTCACTACATTGGGGCCAAGGGCATCCGGCGTCACCTCCCGGTTGCCAAGTCCCACCACAAGGACAGACTTCCCCTGCTCCCCCATAAGGCTGCGCAGATGCCTGGAAAGTTCCCCTGAAATCTCTCTGTGGTATCCTTCATCCGGCGATGACATGTTCGGCGCCTCCAGGGTGATATACGTCCCCACAGGTTTTCCTATGGCCCTGGCGCCATTTTCCGTTTCAATCCGAACCGTAGTGGTGTAGATCTCCCGCTGTGCATCGGCCTCTTCCTCTACCGTCACCCCCCGGATTCTGGATTCATCCCCATCGTATCCTTCTCTGGCTTCCAGGGCCAGATCCGTCCGTATCTGAAAACTCCCGATCATTTTTTCTCTCCTTCGTATAGACCTTAATGATTTTGTACAATCCGTCTTATTACTATTTTTTACAAGATTTTCGGAAATATGTATTGACATAAAACTTGGTTTGGACTAAGATATATGAGTATGTTTACATTAAACGTCCGTGTCCGATTTTAATGAAACAACTGATTAATTTAAAATGTTTGGAGGTGTACGGGTTGGCTAACATCAAATCTGCAAAGAAGAGAATCCTGGTTGCAAAGGCCAGAAATGAGCGTAACAAAGCTGCGAAATCAGCCGTAAAGACAGCTATGAAGAAGGTAGAGGCTGCAGTTGCTTCTAACGACAAGGCTGCTGCTGACGCTGCTTTATTGAATGCGATTTCCATTATTGACAAAGCTGCAAAGAAGGGAATCTATCATAAGAACAATGCAGCAAGAAAGGTTTCTCGTCTGACTAAAGCAGTCAACACCCTGGCATAAGCTTAGCATAGATGAATATTGAACACAGTCGGTTCCGTCATGCCGACTGTGTTTTTTTCTGTCTTTTTATAAAAAGTGCGGAGTTTTTACTCTAAATTAGGGTGTTCCGGTTAAAATCATAAGAAAAGATAGAGCATTCATCTTATCGGTGTCAATTTGGGCTTCCATTGATTTTAGACTCTTTGCGCCATCTTTAATGAGCTTGTCGCCACCCAGAGCAAGCTGCCATTCATCAATTAACCTCGGTACCGCCCCTTTTAATAGTCGTTTGGAAGTCAGTTCAGACATAGTAGTTTCAGTGCTGGACTATTCCATCGTCCGCATCTGTTCTTCTCCAGTATCCTCAGCCGTGGGCTTTCCTCGGAGATGTAAGAATCGTCTCTGTTCTTCAGCTTTCCAACCTAACATTAGTGCTTTCTTAATAAAGAAAACCACAGTATGCCCATGACCACCTTCGATATATTTGTCATATGTCTCTTTTGACTCAGGCAACTTGTATTCTCCCTCGATATGAAAATCGGCAAAATGGAGCTTTTCGGGTTCAAAAGTATAATCCCTGTTGGAGTGCATCTCAGTCAATGAGCATATTAAAGAAAGATTTTTTAGAACAAAATAGGACAGAGATTGATTCCGGGGAGAAGAAATCGTATAATGGATAATATAAAATTTACCACATCGCCCTGTTGGATAAGCTGACCATCGTTCGGGACTTTCATTCCCTGCTGCTGGACGTACAGATAACTGTTCAGTTTTATGCTGACCGACAGCGAAAACCCGATTAAGTTTTGCAAGCACTGTACCAAAGCATTTGTTGCAAGCAGACCAAGTGCTGTATTTTGCAGCCCTCTGTGCAAAAATAAGCATAATGTTTATAAGAGCAGGGCAAGAGAGAGCAGCTCCGATGAGGAATGATTGGATGGTGATACATAATGGCTGAGAACAAAAATACAAAGTTGCAGATCCGAAACAGTACTGTGGATTTTCTTGTATTTACAAAGGATGCTCACGAGGACGGTATTGAAGTCCGTGTACAGGATCACGATGTATGGCTGACACAAAAAGCGATTGGGCAGCTTTTCGATGTAGACAGAAGCGTTGTCACAAAACATTTGAAAAACATCTATGAAAGCGGCGAATTGTCCGAGGAATCAACTTGTGCAAATTTTGCACAAGTTGCGGATAACGGAAAAACCTATCAATATAAATTTTATTCGCTATCTACCATAATTGCCGTTGGCTACCGTGTCAACTCCGGCAGGGCAACACAATTCCGTCAATGGGCAACAAAAGTGTTGGATACCTTTGCGAAGCAAGGGTATGTTTTAGATAAAAGCAGATTGATTAACGGTCAAATCTTCGACGAGGATTATTTTGACCACTTAATTTCTGAGATACAGGAGATTCGAGCCAGTGAGCGCCGTTTCTATCAAAAGATTACAGACATCTATGCTACTGCTGTTGATTATTCTCTTGATAGCCAAATCACGAAAGATTTCTTTGCAACAGTACAGAATAAGATGCACTATGCCGTTCACGGAAATACCGCAGCGGAAGTCATTGTAGCAAGAGCAGACCACACAAAAGAACATATGGGATTGACCTCATGGCGCAATGCTCCCGATGGAAAAATCGTAAAAGCAGATGTGTCGATTGCAAAAAATTACCTATCCAAGGGTGAAATACAGGAGCTTAACGAGATCGTCACGATGTATCTGGACTACGCTACAAGACAAGCCCGGCGGCATATTCCCATGACGATGGCAGATTGGGCTTCCAAACTGGATGCGTTCCTGCAATTCAACGATGCGGAAATCTTACAAAACAAAGGTAAAGTCACGGCCGCAATCGCAAAAGCCTTTGCGGAAAGTGAATTTGAGCAGTACCGTGTCATTCAAGATCGTCTGTATCAAAGTGATTTTGACCGTCTCGTTGCCAGCACAGAAGAAAAAAACAACTAACGACAAAAAATCCCGTTATCAGCTATATCACAGCCGATAACAGGATTTCGTTTAAGCATATAATTGTGAAGGGGGAAGCGAAATGCTTCCCCCTTCTATGCTCCAGCGCCACGACGGATACCTCCCCTCTGACGGCACCCGCCGCAATTTGTGCCTCTGACGCACACGCGCATCTGAGTCTTTCTCACTCTATAGGAAACTTCGTTCCTATAGAGTAAAAGCTCCGTATGGATCGCACTGCAGCTCTGACCTGCTGATATTTAAATCTTACCATCCACATATGTACAGAATGTGGAGATAATCTTAGTTTTTTTCAAAGATTATAAACTAATTCTGAAAACTTGCCTCCTGGCTTTGCTTACTGCTGTAGCGCACCAGAATCATCTCCACTGCCAACTGGTCTCCCAGCCTGCCCGTCTTCACCGCTTCCTCAGCAGCCACGCAGTCTTCCACTGCCTGGCGCAAGGCCGCCTTCTCAAAACGCTCCGCCTGGCGCAGGCTTCTTTTTACGATAAAGGGCTGGATCCCCGCCCTCTGGGAAATCCCTCCTGAATCAAATCCCTGCTCCGCCAGATCCTTGATCTGATAAAGCTGGTTGAACTGCCTCGCAATCAGAAACAAAATCCGCATAGGCGGTTCCTTCAGAGACAGAAGATCATAGTAAAGATCCAAGGCTTTTCTCTGGTTCTTCTCCGCAACCGCATGGATCATATCAAAAATACGGTTCTCCGTGGTCACTGTACAAATCTCCTGGATATCTTCCACATCAATGACATTTCTGCCGTAGGTGTAGCAAAAAAGCTTCTCCAGCTCATTTGAAATATTCACCATATCGTCCCCGGCTTTCTGAAAGAAAAGATCCAGGGCCTGCCGGGTAAGATTTTTCTTCTCTTTCTTTACGCTGCCCAATACCCAGGCTGTCAAGGTTTTTGCGTCCTGACGCCCCAGCTCTACTGCCCTGCCGCAGCTCTTTACAGCTTTGTAAAGCTTTCCTCTTTTGTCCACCTCATCTTCCACGAATACCATCACGGTCTCTTGGGGCATCCGGGGCAGATATTCGGCTAATTCCACGGCGCTCCCTTTAAATAACCCTGTGCTCTCCAGAAGGATCATGCGGTGAGGGGCAAAAAAGGGCATGGTATCCGCCTGGCTGATCACCTCCCGGATATCGACTCCTTTTCCCCGGTATACGGTAAGATTCATGGTATCATCCTCCGGGATCAAAGCCTTTTTGAGCCTGTTCTTATACATATCCTTCAGATAGTTTTCTTCTCCGTAGAGAAGATAGACCGATTTAAGCTGTCCCGATTTTAAATCCTCGTTCAGGTTCTTCATTCTTACTTACAACTCCTCACTGCCGCCAACCCTTCTGCCATTCTTTAGTATGCCTCATTTCAGGAGTTTTTGCAATTCCCTTCCTTCTTTTTTTCTCTTTTCTTTTTCGTCATCAGGCCTCCGATCCGGCCTGTCTCCTTGGCAGAAAGCGACTTCCAGCCTGACTCCTTGACTTTTTCCAGAAGGCCCAGTTCTTCCGCAATCTCATATTTCAATTTGTCGTCCGGGCTCAGTTCGTCCCAGACTATCTTCTTCTCTTTCTCAGACATAAACAGCCATACTCCTTAACGAATTATTTTTTAGGAGTATGGCCGCTTTTTTATGCTTTATACAGTTCTTGAGACAAAAACCCCTTAGTAGGTCTCTCTTGGAATCACCAGGGCCGCTATGATATAGGCCAGGATTCCAACCTGTGTAAATGCTAAAACAATAAAGATCAGTCTGATCAGGGTGGGATCTATATTCAAATATTCTCCGATTCCTCCGCATACCCCGCAGATTTTTATATCCGTGTTGGATTTATATAACTTTCTCATTGTACATCCTCCTCTTCAAATTCAACAGATACGGAACCCACGCCGCAGTCAATGCGAATCTCTTTCTCTGCATCGTGAGAAACCTTTTTCTCCGCACCAATGCTTCCATACGACTCTCCGTCAATAACTACTTCTCCTACACCGCACTGCAGATTGTAATCAAAGTCCGTGCTCTTTCCCACAAGGGTCACATCTACTTCTCCCACGCCGCAGTCGATTTTCATTTCTTCCCGGATGTCCATCCTCAGGCTGCTGTTTCCAACACCGCAGTCCACCTCAAGCTTCTTGCAGCGGATCACTCCATCCTCCACCGTCAGTTCTCCGGTGCCCACATCTATCTTCATCTCTTCCAGAAGCTCCCGCTCCGGTATATAGATCTCAAGGGAAGCAGTCTCATTCCCAAACTTCCAGAAGTTCCAGGTACTTTTCTTGGACTTGATCTTCAGTTTAGTTCCGTCCTGCTCACACTTAAATCCCGTCGGAAGAAGGCTGCCCTTCACCTTCCACCGGGCACCGTCATAAGGTATAAGAATGCAGGCGGTATCTCCCAGATCCAGGTCTAATTCAGTGACATTGGCATACTCTTCTGAAAACTCTGTACTCTCATCTTCTGATTTCGTCAGGTCTGTTCCAATATTCCTGAACCATCCAAGCTTCTCATCCAACTGCACTCTCCCTTCCTGGATCACGCCTGTCATCGTGCGCTCATTGATCCCGAAGAAAAAACTGGCCAGACAAAATGATAATCCAATCAATCCGCAGCAAAACGCCGCAATCAGCAGGGCCTTTGTACTCTTTTTCACTTAGAAGCACCTCCTTTGTCAAAGATCCGCCGAAGAGCCTTTCCAAGCCACCGGAAGAATCTTCCAAGCTGTTCAAATATAAACCGGAATAGGGCGGGGATCACGTTGGAACATCCCCACTTGCCCAGAAAAGCCGCTATCAGAGCCGCAGCCAGCATAAAAAATCCGCCGCCGATCGTCATGGTCCCGTATGCAGGCGAAGCCATGCGGCTCCCTCCCTGCAGGATCATCTCTATACCCCCGGCTAAGAATCCAATAGCTGCGCCGAAAGCCGCAAAGACCAGACCAAACAACCCTGCAAATACCCCCAGGATTCCTCCCAGAATCCCGAATATCACGGAAAATCCCGCTGAGATCAGACTGCCTGCCGCAGGAATGCCAAAAAATACGATCAGCAGAATGAGTATAAGTCCCTGATTTCTTTTATCTGAACCTCTTCTTCTCTTTCTTCCGGTTCGCTTTTCCTTTCTATATCCAGTTTCCACAATCTGTCCGTACTGATCCGGAATCCTATCCTCTTCTTTATAGCGTGAGTCTTCATATCCGCGCTCCGTAAATTCCCCTCCGCGGTCATTCCCGGATAGGCCGCCTTTAATCTCCGCCGCAACCTTCTCCGGGCTGCCAAGCCTTGCCTGGATTTCTTCCGGGCTAAGCTCCCCGGATTCCTCCAGATAATCCCGGTAGTAAGCCAGAGCTTCTTCCCTCTCTTCCTCTTCCAGATCTGAAAGCAGATACGAAAGCTGCTTTAAGAACTCTTCCCGATTCATAACAAATTCCTCCCCAGCGACAAAATCGCCGTAATTTTTTCCGAATAGATTTTCCACTCATTTCGATACAGAGCTAACTGCGCCAGACCCTGCTCTGTAATCTTATAGTATCTTCGATTCCTTCCGCCGTATTCTTTGTCATATACAGTCAGGCAGTTATCTTTCTGAAGCCTGCGCAGAACCGGGTACAGAGTGGATTCCGATACTTCCAGGACAGCCCTCACTTCCTGGGTGATCCTGTACCCATATGTCCCTTCCTCTTCTGAGGAAACTACCGAGAGTACGATGGCGTCCAGCAGTGCGGCTCCTGTATTAAAAACCATAGTATCACCTTCTCATTTCCAAAATCTCTACTTTTACTTAAAGTTAATATTATTTTTTTCTTAATATTATTTACTTCTCAATATTATATTTCATATAGTATTATAGAATGCACAATTTGTCAAGGGATTTTTTACAGGCGAAACCTTCTTTCTTGCGCCTTTAGCGCTGATGATCCAAACTTGAAAGATGATACCGCTCCTATCCTTGTGTGGGGAAAATATACGGAAAACAATGGAAGATACAAAATTAATATGACGCTTGATGTGAATCACCGTCTGATCGACGGGTATTTTATAGGACTCTTTATTCAGAAGCTGGAGGAAATGATAGAAGCGTTGGTATGAATTGCATAATCTGAATCGTCTAAACAATATATTAAAAAAAGAGGGATGCCTTACAGCATTTCCCTCCTTTTTATAAACCATTATTTCTTCACTGCCTTCTGGAATACCCATGTCACCAGCAGGACAATGAGCACACTGTAAAAGGTTGAAACGAACCGGAAGATCCCATACCAGATCCTGGCCGTGCCTGACAGAGTGCAGGTAACCAGAATAAAGGTGACGCCCCCGATCCTGGCATTTATGTACGGCACTTTGGCTGCCTTGCACAAAAACAGGGTCACGAGAATTCCCAGGGCGATCATCAGTACCATGATCCACGGATTTCCAAGGACGTTGTCGATACAGATCACTGCAATTCCCACCAGCCCTCCGATGGCGGTGATGATCAGCCGGTTGATGCCGGCTTTTTTGCTTATAGGAACATTGTCCTGACAGCAGAGAAGGCAGGAAATGCAGGCTGTCATTTTCTGGATCACTTCCAGCCTCATTTCCCCCGCCTGAAACCTCAAGCCCAGGTGATCCAGTATGGTTGAGGTCAGGCAGCAGATCAGGATCGCCACGGCGATCCTGACGTCTAAAAGAGTTACGGATGCTTTTGTTTCTGTTTCCATATTTACTGCTCTCCTATTCTATGTTGTATGCAAATCCGCTCAGTTTTCAAAGACACGCCTTACATCATAGATCACTCTGCATCCGGCGTATTCCATCACTCTTTTAAAGGGCTGATCCGCCGGATCCTCCTGATGCCTGTCCGGCTGGTGCGGAAGCCTCCGGTCATAAATCACCGGCCCGTCTTCGGAAGGCTCCGGTCCTCTCTCCGGCATGGGCTCCACTGGCTTTCCTTCATGGCCTGCCAGAATATAGTCCATATTTTCCACCAACCGGTCTATCAGCTCCGGCTTTTCAATCCCGGGGCCGCCGCATAGGAGGCGGATTTCCTGTCTGTATTCCTGAAGCTTTTTCAGATATCCCCTGAACCGCTCCACGCTGCCGTTTAGAGGCTTCCCAAAGGGCATGCACAGCTCGTCCCCACAGAAGAGAATCCCCTCTCTCCGATCCAAAAATGCCAGGCTGCCAGGCGCATGATCCGGCATGGTGAAGGTCAGAAGCTCTCTTCCGCCCAGATTGAAACAGTAGCCTTCCTCGATTACCTCTACAGGATAATCTCTTGAGAATTCAATTCCCTGAAAACTTGGGAATGGAATGGTAGCCAGTCTGCTTGTCTCCCGTGACATATACGCCCGGTCAAAATAGCCGTTGTTGGCTGTATGGTCAAAATGGTCATGGGTATTGGCGATCCGCCGCACCGGCTTCTTGGTAAGGCTCTGGCAGTAGGCCCGGATATTTCCGCATCCGTAGCCGGAATCAATCACCAGGGCTTCCTCTTCTCCTTCCACCAGATACGTATAATCCCCATCGCTTAAGATCTGCCACGTTCCAGGCGCCACCTGCCTGGATTCATAGTAGGGCACATCCATGGGAATCAGGCTTCCATCCTCTCCCCTAAGCAGCACTTCATGCTTGCAGGAGAAATCCATAGGAACCGCCTTCTGAGCGAAGAGCCAATCCTGCACAGACGCAAGGCCGTAGGCCTTTTCCCAGGTAGCCATGTGGTAAGCCCCGGGAAATTCTGCCTTTTTGCCGGCCATCACGCTCTTTCCCTGGTACCAGGTAAAAAGAATGTGGTTTCCCTGTGAAGCAAACTCCCGCATTTTCTGGTTCTGCTCTTCCAAAGAGGCTTCCCCGTCCAGTTTTCCCCTGGTCACACGGCCGCCGGCCTTCTCTATCTCTTCCATGCAGGCTCCCATAATTGGAAATGCCTTCTCGTCTTTCTCCGATACAAGGATCCAGAGATTTTCTTTCTTTACTCCCGACATGGTAGCTGGGTTCCACTGGCCGGCCACCAAAAAGCATCCGGCGAAAAAGCCAGGATTCCTGAGATTTAATTCACAGAGCATCATGCAGCCCATAGACTGTCCTGTACCGTACACCCTTTTGGCGTCTATGGGATATTTCTCCAAGAGATCCTTCACCAGCTCTACGGTGGCGTCCGCCTCCCAGGTTACCGTAAAGTCGTCGTCCGCCGCCACAGAGGGGTATTGGGGTGCAAGGACGAAGCAGGGATGGCGCTTCTGGGACTCTTCCTCGGCCCAGGCCACAGCTCCATTTCCCTGAATCAGCGCAGCCTGAGGCTCACTGGAACAAGATCCTGCGTCGTGCATAAAAAGCACCAGGGGGTAACTTTCCCCTTCCGTCTTCTGCTGGGGCTGGAAGAGATTGTATGTAATCTCCCGATCCGATCCCGGCACCTGGAACACAAAGGTTTGGAACTGATCCGCCGTAAGATTCCGTTCTCGGTCTGAGACATAAGTTTCCTCTCCAGCTCTCACCAAAAGCCTTGGAGGAACTCTGTGAATTCGCGCTTCTCTTCCTCTCCCCACCATGGTTTTGGTGGAAGCTTCCCCATCATCGGGGTCCAGCTTAAGCATCACCCAATTTCCAGCCTCTTCCTTATCTTCAAGACAACCCGTGTGATTTACGAAGGCCTCCAAGACTCGTCTGCCTTCCACCGTATATTCTGTGTTCTGAAGTTCCTCTCTGGTTCTGACGCAGTCATACAGCAAAGCGGCTCCTATTGTCTTCTGCCCATCTCCAAATACTTTTGTTATGGCTGTAACTTCCAGTACCTTCATACCTGATTCCTTTCTTTCTCCTGCTGTCTGTCCATGCTCTCCAAAAGCCCCAGAGCCTGCCTGGTGAGAATCTCTGCAGCTCCTTTCCCAAAGGGAGAATTCATAGCTTCATAAGTAAACCGGTCATAGGAATCCCGGTCCGCCATATATTTCTCCGCACCGTTGACCATAGTGCATACAAGGGTACGGTTAAAGGGAGAACAGCATCGGATCGCCGTGGCCGTGGCACAGTTCAGCTCCGGCTTCACCCCCACAAGGGCCAGTTCTCCCAGCTTAATCACTTCCACCTGCACACTCTTCTCTCCCTGGGGAATATACTCCATCGCTTTTACCGGATGCAGCTTTGCCAGCTCCCGCTCCATCTCCTTCCCCGGCACCCGGAAAAAGATCTTTCCAAATTCCAGACTGCGGGACTCTTCCTCACAGCGGATCTTTTCCTGGATCTTCCAGACAGTCTCTCCAAGCTGGCTTCCCAGCCTCTCGCAGATCCCGAAACCCTCTTCCTGTTTGTCTTTGTGGATTCTCTCCCCCTGGACAAAGGTTTCTTTTACAGCTCGCTCCACCGGAGCCTGATCCCCGGCGGCGCCCAGAAGGAAGAGAGCTATCGTCTCTCCCTGCTCATCTTTCTTTTCCACAAAATCGCTGGCGATCCCGGCAAGATCCGGCGTTACCGCCTTTCCGCCTGCCCCCAGTCTTGAACCGTCCATCACAGAGGACTGGACTGCATAGTGAAACAGAAAAGCAATGGTCCTGTCCTCCATGCTGTCAAAGCGAAGGACACAGACCTGACGGTCCGTAAGTCCCATGCCCTCTTCTCCGATCCACCACCCGTCTTCAAGCTCCACGTCCCGGTTCCGGTTCACCTCACAAAATCCAATGCCGAACCCGGCTTTGGCAGGCTGAAGGGCGCGGAATGCCTTTGACACGGCTTTCATAGCCGCTCCGGTCACTTCCTCCCTGAATTTCTCCTTCAGCGCAAGCTGTTCCGGTCCCTTCAGACGAAAATCCGGGAGAAAATGAGGCGCTGAAAAGGTATGGGTCACGCAGACCCAGATCAAATCTTTCTTCAGCTTGAAACGCTCCGCAATGGCTTCTTTCAGATTCTGCACTTCTTCCTCTGGAAGCGAGGTCAGCTCCAGGGAAAGAAGGACTGCGGTGTCTTCGCTCTCCAGGACAAGGGCCCTGGCGTTCAGGGTTCTGTGTATCACAGCAAAATCTTCCAATTCCAGATAGCTGTCAGCAAGTACGATCTCAGCTTTTCCAGCACCGGCTTTCATGACGCATCCCTCCTATCTCAAAATGTCTCATCCTCCGATTTCCTCCGCCCTGCAGCAGGACACAAAATGTTCTTTTCCAATCTCTCGAAGCTGCTGGGGTTCCTGGCACTGCTTGGTGGCGTAAGGACATCTGGCCGCAAAACGGCATCCCGGCTTTGGCTCCACAGGGGAGACGATTTCTCCCTGAAGGAGAATTCTCTCCCTCTTGTGGTGAATGTCTACAGAAGGGATGGCGGAGAGCAGCGCTTTTGTATAGGGATGCACCGGATGCGCAAAAAGTTCCCTGGAGGTAGTGGTCTCCACAAGCTGTCCCAGATACATAACGCAGATATAGTCTGAGATATGCTTTACCACGGACAGGTCATGGGTGACAAACATGTAGGTAACTCCTGATTTTGCCTGGAGATCCTGAAGAAGATTGAGAACCTGGGCCTGAATGGACACATCCAGGGCTGAAACCGGTTCGTCGCAGACCACAAAGGCAGGATCCAGGGCTAGGGCCCGCCCGATTCCCACACGCTGCCTTCTTCCTCCGTCCAGCTCATGGGGATAGGAATGGCGCAGTCTCTCGTCAATTCCCACCATGTCCATAATTTCTTCCGTCTTATCCATGAGTTTGCTTTTATGATAGCCAGCCAGCTCCAAAGGCTCCATAATGGTCTCCTGGACGGTCATACGGGGATTCAGGGACGCAAAGGGATCCTGAAAAATAATCTGCATTTCCTTGCGAAGCTCATGGAGCTTCCTCTTTCCCACATGGGTAATATCTTTTCCCTTAAACAAAATCTGGCCGTCCGTACTCTCATACAAATGAATCAAGGTACGTCCCAGCGTGGATTTGCCGCAGCCGGACTCTCCCACGACTCCCATGGTTTGTCCCTCTCCAATGGAAAACGTCACATCATCCACCGCATGGAGCATTCCTTTGGGAGTGGGAAAATATTTTTTCAGATGCTTTACTTCGATTAAAGTTTTAGCCATGTTGTTCTCCCTCCCCTTTCATATTTCGGATGCAGCGGCACATATGGGTTCCTCCTAAAGATGCCAGCTTCACTTTGCCCTGACGGCATTCCCTGGTGGCATAAGGACATCTGGGAGAAAATGCGCATCCCTCCGGCAGGTTGCTTGGATCCGGCGGCATACCGGCAATGGGTGAAAGCCGCTCCACTTCAGAATGAATATCCGGCAGGGAGCCAAAAAGCCCCACCGTGTAAGGGTGTGTGGGATGGTCGAAAATCTCTTCCTTGCTGCCGCTCTCCACGATCTCTCCTGCATAGACCACCGCCACCTGGTCGCAGACCTCAGCCACAATTCCCAGGTCATGGGTAATCATGATCATAGAAGTATTCATCTTCTGCTGCAGGTTCTTTATAATATCCAGCACCTGGGCCTGGATGGTCACGTCCAGGGCCGTGGTGGGCTCATCTGCCAGAAGCAGATCCGGGCTGCAGGACAAAGCCATGGCAATCACCACTCTCTGCTTCATACCGCCCGAAAACTGATGGGGGTACTCTTTATATCTGGAGGCTGGAATTCCTACCATCTCCAGCATCTTCTTAGCTTTTTCTTCCGCTTCCTTTTTGGAAATCTTTTCGTGAAGCTGAATGCCTTCGGCAATCTGCCTGCCGATTCTCATAACCGGATTCAGCGCAGTCATGGGATCCTGGAAGATCATGGAAATTCTTTTTCCCCTGATTTTCCGCATCTCATCATTGGGAAGAGGAAGGAGATCCTTCCCCTCCAGCAGAATCTCCCCCTGATCCACATGGGCGGGAGGTTCCGGCAGAATCCGCAGGATGGATTTGGCGATGGTGGTTTTTCCTGCCCCCGTCTCTCCTACGAGCCCCAGAGTCTCGCCTCTGTTCAGGGAAAGAGAAACATCATTTACCGCATGTATTTTTTTACCTTCTGAGGTATAATGAACCGTCAGATTTTTTACCTCCAGAAAAGGGCTCTGTTTTTTCTCTATACTCACGTTCTTCCCCTCCTATTGTTTCAGTTTCGGATCCAGAGCATCCCGAAGCCCATCGCCCAGCATATTCAGCGAAAGCACTACGATGGCGATGGCCAGACCGGGAAACAGTACCATGTGGGGATAATCCCGCATGTACGTTCTGGCCGCTGAGAGCATGGCGCCCCACTCCGGTGTGGGAGGCTGCACGCCCAGCCCGATATAGCTTAAAGAAGCAGCCATCAGGATGGTATTTCCGATTCCCATGGTTACCGACACAATGATCGGCGAGATACTGTTGGGAAGAATGTGCTTAATAATCAGCCGGGGAACAGAGCAGTTAATGGTCTGAGCCGCCTCCAGATACTCCATCTTACGCACGCCCATAATCGATCCCCGCAGAAGTCTCACGGTCATAGGAACCCCTCCGATGGACAGAGCAATGATGGTGTTTACGAATCCGCTTCCCAGACATGCGGAAATGGCGATGGCAAGAAGGATACCCGGGATAGCCTGCAGAATGTCCACAAATCGCATGACCACCGTGTCTACCACGCCGCCGAAATATCCTACCAAAGACCCGATAAACATTCCCACCAGGGTGGAGATGATCGTGGCCAAAAAGCCCAGGGACAGAGAAGCCCTCCCGCCGTACAGAAGACGGCTGAAAATATCTCTTCCCATCTCATCTGTTCCGCACAGGTGCTTTAGAGAGGGGCTGGCAAACCGCTCCGCCATATTCATGGCGTCATAGCCGTAAGGGATTATGTAGGGGGCCAGGATCGCCGCCAAAAAGAGAATCAGGATGATCACAAGGCCTGCCATAGCCACTTTGTTTTTGCTCAGGCGCTTCATCACAAGACTGAACTGGCCTTCTTTTTTCTTTCTAACTTTAACATCCGCTGCCGCCGCAGCCCCATGATTAGCCATTTTTCTTCCTCCTTCTTCTGAAAATACTCTGCTGCCCCTCATACTGCGCCTTGATTCTTGGATCCACGAAAGCGTAAATCACATCCACCAGCAGCATGATCAGACTGAACACAGCTCCCAGGAACAGCACGCCTCCCATAACGATGGGGTAGTCTCTGTTGTTAATGGCCTGGGTGGTATACATTCCAATCCCCGGAATGGAGAACACAGACTCAATGACCACCGTTCCTCCAAGCATCATTCCCATGCCGTTCCCGATTACCGTGATAATGGGAATCAGAGCGTTGGGAAGCGCATGTTTGTAGAGAATCTCTCTCTCAGAAAGGCCCTTGGCCCTGGCCGTTACGATGTAGTCCGACCGGATAACCTCCAGCATACTGGAACGGGTCTGTCTGGCCTGTGAGGCGATTCCCGCAAAGGCATTGGCCACACAGGGAAGAATATAATATGGAAGTCCTCCCACACCGTATGGAGGCAGCCATCCCAGCTGTACGGAAAATACCAGCACCAGCATCATAGCCAGCCAGAAGCCCGGGATAGAAACGCCGCCCAGAGCCACGATCATGCAGACACGGTCCGCAATCCCGTTCTGATGGACTGCCGCAGTGATTCCCAGGGGCGTCCCTATGCAGATCTGCAGCAGCATGGAGATGGCCGCAATGGCAAAGGTATAAGGAAGTCTGTAAAGAATTCCTGACATTACGGACTGATTCTGGAAGTAGGAGGTACCCAGATCAAAGTGAAGGAATACCTGGCTTAAATAATCTCCCAGACGAACCAGGTACGGTTCATCCAGCCCCATCTCCGCACGTTTTTCCGCAATGGCAGCCGGCGTCGCTCCGTTCCCCAGGATGGCTGTAGCCGGATCTCCTGGACAAAAATACATAATCGTAAATATTACAATGGAAATCCCCAGGAGCACAGGAATCATCCAGAGAAGACGTTTTATAATATATTTCCACATACACAAAACCCTTTCCGCTATACTATAAGCCCAATCCCAAAACAGGGCGGCCTTAAGTCTTCAAAGGCCGCCCTGACAGAAAATTATTCAGCGTATACACATGCTCCCGGGAGAATCTGATTTCTCGCATCCAGGGCTATCTCTGAAATCTTTTCAGAATGAACGATATTGATGGGCCCTTCAACAATGCCGTATCCGTAGCAGTTTTCTACCATATAATCATGGAAAGCTTCAATGGATTCTTCTCCGTAGGTATCTACACTCAGGCAGGCTTCCATCAGCTCCTGAAGCTTGTCGTCCTGCGTAAAGTTTGAAGTTCCCCCTGTCACTTCCTGATAATCTCTGGAATCCCAGCACAGCTTCCACTGATTTACGATATAGTCCGTAGAACCGGTGGTTCTAAGAAGAATATCGAATCCTTCCGCATTGTACTGCTCCTGCTGCGCCATCATCTGGTCGTATCCTACCAGTTCCACCGTTACGCCGATTGCCCCGAAATATGCCTGAAGCATCTGGGCAAGTATTTCCATAGCGCCGGAATTGGTGTACATCAGTGTCAGAGTCTCACCGTTGTAATTGGACTGAGCAAGATATTCCTGGGCAGTCTCTACATTGTAGTCATAGTAATCCTCGCTGTCCCATTCAGAATTATAATCCGGATAAGTAGCGTTGGCGAAATCCTTCACAGCCGCGCCGTTTCCATTGAAAGCGCCCAGATTCAGCCCTTCTTTATCAATGGAATATGCCAGAGCCAGACGGAGATTCAGGTCGTCCTTAAATACGGAGCTGTCTGACATATTGTAGGTGATATCGTAGGAAAGGTTATCCAGTACGATTGATACCTGGTTGCCTTCCGCATACTCGCCGCCCTCTTCAAATTTGGCAATGTCTGTATCAGGTACGCCGTTTGACACATCTACAGCCCCTGTCTGAAGGGCTACCGTGTGCTGGGAAGCCTCGGTAATCACAGAGAAGATGATCTCGTCCGCATTGTGGACGCTGGTGCCGTGTACTAAGGATTCATCCGTCTGCCAGTAGTTTCCGGTGTCGCGAAGAATCAGCTCAGAACCGGGCACGTAGCTCTCCACCTTGTATGCGGTGGTTCCCACAGGAGTGGTGGCCATCTGATCTTCTGAAGCTTCATAGGCTGCCTGGGTGACAATGGCGCACTCCAGCATTACGTTCTCAAACTCTCCGATCTCCAGATCCTTGTTAAACTTGAACTCTACGTTGTAATCATCCAGAGCCTCTACGCTCTCCACCACGTTCAGCTTACTGTAGTTCTTGGTGGCGATGGCAGATTCAAAGCTGAAGACAATATCCGACGCTGTCAGAGGATTCCCGTCCGCATCGTGGATGTAGTCATAAATCTCTACATCGTACGTCTTAGAGTCGATTCTCTCCCAGTCCTTAGCCAGCACTCCGTATACTTCCCCGTCCTCACGAGTTACCATATACTCATATACAGAGAACAGCATGGCGATACGCCCCTGGGACATTCCTGACCACGGCCCCATATTTTCCGGATCAGACAATACACCTACTGTCACGCTCTCAGTTCTGCCCTCTTCCGCCGCACTTGCGGCAATGCCTGTCCCTGCAAGGGAACACAGCATGCAGCCGGCCATCAAAAGTGCCACAAGTTTTTTCTTCATAATTTTTACCCTCTCTTTCTTTTTTTGTAGTCTATAATAAATGCCTTGACATTTACTACTCCTCTTATGCAGGAAGCGCCTCCGTTTCCTCATGAAGGGAAAAGACCTGATCCAGAAAATCCAGGGCCTCCCTTACAATCTCCCGGGTATTATAATCCGGTTTCCCATGATCCCCCTGTCCTTGTCCCAGAACCAGTTTTACCTTCTCTTCTCCAGCCGCTTTCTTCAGAGCTGCAGCAAAATTTTCTGACTGCTGTACCGGAACCACCGGGTCGCTAACGCAGTGGAAAATAAAGAAGGGGGGGACCTTCCCATTCACATAGGTAATAGGCGCCGCCAGCCGGCAAAGCTCTCGGATCTCCTGAAGAGGATTTCCCATAAGAATAGATTCCGGTGAATTCTCCCTGTCGTGGGTGGGGTTTGTCCCCCCGTTCTCCCGGATCATCTCATCCAGAAGATGAAATCCTGAACAGGCGCCGCACAGATCCACAACTGCCTGAAGGCCGCTGCTGAACGCTCCGTATCCGGTCCGGGGATCTTCAAAACCGGGAATGCCATGGGTAACTGCCGCCAGACTGCCGTAGTAGGCTCCCGCCGACATGCCCCAGGCGGCGAACCGGTTCTCATCCAGAGAGTATGTATCTGCGTGAGCCCTTAAAAACCGCACTGCCGTCTTAATATCATAGAGAGGAGCCGGCCATGTAGCCTCACCGCTCTTCCTGTAATCTATACTGGCAATGGCATACCCTCTTTCCAGAGCTTTAAACAAGGTCTCCGCCCTTTTGTCTCTCTTGCTCCCAAAGGCAAATGCCCCTTCATGAATGTAGAGAATCAGCGGCGACTTCCCCGTTCCTTCTCGGGGAAGATACAGATCCAGCACCTGTTCCCTGGAATCACAGCCATACTGCAGATCCAAATGTTTTGTAATATTTTCCGGCAGCTCCCCCGGATCAAATTCCGGTGTCGTCGGTATGGGAAAGGCTAATTTTGGTTTCATGTTTTTTCTCCGTCAAATTGTTTATGTTTTCTTTCTGTACACATTATAGTTTAAACAGATTCGACAATCAATTCGACTTCCTTTCCCTTTTATTCCGAAAAGGAATAAATCGTCTGCATTGACAACTCTATTCTTTCGTTTTAAAATTTTTTTAAAATCAGTAACGAACCAAAGAGAAAGAGGAAGAATTATGGAATTAGATTACATTCAAGAGTTTGTCACCCTGGCTGAATCCGAAAACTATCTTCAGGCGGCTGAGTCTCTGTTCATCGCCCAGTCCACCCTCTCCAAGCATATCAAGTCCATTGAAGCAGACCTGGGGGCGCCTCTCTTTGACCGTACCACCAGGAAGGTAAAGCTGAACCATTTCGGCACCGCTTTCCTGCCCTACGCCAAAAAAATGCTGGAAATCAAAAAGGAATATACGTCTGTCCTGAGCAGCCATCTGGCGGACACCAATTCCCGGATCACCATCGCATCCATTCCGGTTATGGCTCACTACCACATTAACGACGTTCTGGCTGAATTCCAGTTTGCCTTTCCCCACATTCATCTGGATATCACGGAGGCGGACTCTGCCCAGATGGGAGAAATGCTGAAAACAGGCGCCTGTGATTTCGCCTTTCTCAGGGAATTCAAAGAAGAGGAAGAAACGTTTCAGACGATCACCTTTGACACAGACCATGTGGTAGCGATTTTCCCCGCTACACACCCTCTGGCCGGAAAAGATTTCGTGACATTAAATGAACTGAAAGAAGAAAATCTATTCTTTTTAAATAAGGGAACTCTCATGTATTCCCTCTGCTACAACGCCTGTCTGACGGCAGGCTTTACCCCAAACGTCACCTTCACCAGCCATCGGGCTGCCAATATGATCGATCTGGTGCGCAAGGGAATGGGGGTGGCTCTTCTCACGAAGCAGCCCGCCCTAGTGTTCGCCGACTCCAGCGTTTCCGCCGTGGACGTGGTCCCTTATCTGGAGAACAGCATCCGTCTGACATATTTAAAGGGCCGAAAACTTTCGGCCCCTTCCAGACAGTTTTTAAATTTTGTTCAGACCTGGGCAAAGCAGAGAGATCCCCTCTCTCAGCAAATATAAGTGCCGCCCAGATAGAGATGTATAAAGTATGTAAGGCCGCAGCCCAGGTGCCAGAGAAACACGGCTCCTGTCCCTGCAAAATACGCTTTTCTCATAGGTGAGAGCTTTCCCTCTTTCACTTTCTCATAAACCTTCACCGCACATACCGCAAAAACCAGAAAGACGCAGAAACTATAGCCCCAGGAAAAATTCCCATGAGTTTTTCTGGGGCCCTCTTCTCCCACGAAGAGATAGGTCAGCAGGCCAAAGAGCCACACCAGCCAGGAAAACCCAAAGGCTTTGTCTTTTTTCAGCTCCTTCAGGTTCCCTGCCAGAACCAGCAGGGGAAAAGCCGCGGACTGCAGCAGAGCCGCCCCAGGATACCGGTTATATTTAAGGAAATTATAGGAGAGCATCAGCGTAATCCGTGATCCGTCCCCCTCTCCCTGAAAAAGCACCGCAGTCTGATAAATCACCACTAAGAGAGAGAGCAGAACTGGAATCCCGAAGAGAATCTGATATTTCAGAGTCCGTCCCTTCGCCTGGACGCAGTCCCCCAGAAGCCAAATCCCCATAGCCGGAGCAAAACAGAGAATAAAATTGGGCTTCATAAGATTCACAAAAATCAGGGAAGCCGTAAACAGCAGCCACCGCCCGACGCCAATTCCTTCCTGGTACCTTTTCATCCAGGAAAAATAGATGAGAAGAACCAAAACAGCGGCAAACTTCATGCCCAGATACGTGGAGTTGTGCCAGAGATTTCCCGACTGCATCCCCATATACCGGTAATCATTCACCCAGGGGATATACAGGGGCATCACAAAGGAACAGGCAAAAGCCAGAAAATGCAAAGCCCTCTTGCTGCCTGCCGGAAACAGCCGGCACAGCAGCACCCACAGGGCAAGTACCGTGGCCCCCGTAAGAAACGCAAGCCAGAGCGCTGCGGCTTTCTCATTTAAGCCCAGGGTATCCATCAAAAATCCGTAGGAGCGCTCCATAAGGCTGTAGGAAGTTCCATTGATCCCCTCTGATATATGAACCGGAAGATCCGAGTCGTAAACCCCCAGCTTCCCCGGGTAATGGATGGCCTGTCTGAGGAAAAGCTGATAGGAGCTTCCCAGAAGCCCCAGGTATAAAACCCCCAGAAGGACGTCGCATCCCCGTCTCAGATAGGGCTTCATTTTTTCTTTTCCTCCCAGGTCTCTTCTACCAAAGCCTTATAAAGGGCTTGGATGGACCGCTCAAAATCATCGTTTTTTACGCCGATGGTACAGTTGATCTCATTAGAGCCCATGTCAATCATCTTAATATTCACATCCGCCTCTCCCAGGGAAGTGAAAAATCTGG
This sequence comes from Candidatus Choladousia intestinigallinarum, assembly GCA_018712605.1. Lineage (GTDB taxonomy): Bacteria > Bacillota > Clostridia > Lachnospirales > Lachnospiraceae > Choladousia > Choladousia intestinigallinarum. The sequence goes on along the minus strand of DVGR01000097.1, from coordinate 5,537 downwards.
CAGCAATACCTGACACAGACCGCATCCCCTTCCCCACTACCGTTACCAGGGCCATATCCCGGTCTATTTCGATTTTATCAGGGGACAGCAGCCGGGAAAGGGACTCCTTGATGGCTTTCTCCTTTGCCCTCAGCTCTTCCTGGGGAAGAATCACGCAGATCGTATCGATGCCGGAAGGCATATGCTCAAAGACAATTTCATTTTCCTCGAAGGCCTCCAGGAGCTTTTTGCAGAATCCCGGCTGGGAATTCAGCCGGTTTTTGGCAATGCTGATGGCCGCAAATTTTTTCTTGCCGGCAATTCCCGTAATGGGCACCTCGTCCTCCGGCGCAATCCGGCTGCAGATCATGGTGCCGGTCTCCCGGGGCGCATTGGTATTTCGGATGTGAATGGAAATTCCCTCTCTGCGGACGGGATATACGGCCTCCTCGTGGAGAACCGTGGCTCCCCGGTAGGCCAGCTCCCGCAGCTCCTCATAGGTCATGATATCGATCTTTCTGGGATTTTTAATGATCCCTGGATCCGCCAGGAGAAAGCCTGAGACGTCCGTCCAGTTTTCATACAGATCCGCCAGGACTGCCCTGGCCACAATGGCGCCGGTGACATCCGACCCGCCTCTGGAGAAGGTGTAGATGTTGCCTGCGTCATCCGCCCCGTAAAAGCCAGGGATTACCGCTCTCTCAATTCCTGAAAGCTTCTGTCCAAGGAAGAAATTCGTCCTCTCATCCTCGAACCGTCCGCCCTTTCCAAACCGCACCACCTCTGCGGCGTCCACGAACTCATATCCCAGATAGGCAGCCAGAAGCTTTCCATTGAGATATTCGCCCCGGGAAGCGGCATACTCCGCTCCCGCATGATCCAGAAAAGCCGCCTCGATCTTTTCAAACTCCGGCTCTAAAAAGAACTCCATGGAGAGTTCCTGACAGATCTCTTTGTATCTCAGCTTTATTTTATCTAAAAGTTTTTTGTAAGGGCGTCCGTGCTTGGCTTCCTCATAGCACAGGTACAGCAAGTCCGTCACCTTCTCATCCTGGGGAGATCTCTTCCCCGGAGCGGAGGGAACGATATACCGCCTCTGAGGATCCGCCTCCACGATCTCCTTTACCTGCCGAAAGTGCGCCCCATCCGCCAGGGAACTCCCGCCGAACTTAGCCACCTTTATATGTTCTTTACCCATTTTTTCCTCCTGTATTCTGTCCATGCAAAACTTATTCTGTGGTATCATACCATCCCTGGAGGAAAATATCTACCCCTTCCTTAGAGGAATTATTATCGGAGAAAGATCCGCAGCAAAAATTCCTTCCAATTCTTGTACGGCTGATACCGGATCGGAAGATCCAGCCAATTATATTTTTTCACAATGCTTCTCTCATGGCTGAAAGTCTGGAAGCTTCTCTTTCCGTGGTAGCTTCCCATCCCGCTGGCTCCCACGCCGCCAAAGCCCATACGGCTGGTGGCCAGATGAATAATCGTATCGTTGATGCATCCGCCGCCGAAGCTCAGATGGAGAAGGATCTGCTTTTCCGTCTTTTTGCTCCTAGTAAAAAGGTACAGTGCAAGAGGCTTCTCCCTGTGCTGTACAAAGGTGATCACCTCCCGGATATCCCTGAAGGTGAGTACCGGCAGAATCGGCCCGAAAATTTCCTCCTGCATCACAGGATCCGAGGGCTTTACATCTACCAGCACAGTAGGCGCAATCTGCAGAGTCTCCCTTGAGGCTTCTCCCCCCAGATAAATCTTTCCAGACTTCATCAGTCCCAGAAGACGGTTGAAATGCTTTTCATTGATAATTTTCCCGTAATTCTCATTTTCCAGAGGATTGTCTCCCAACTGCCTGCGGATAAAGCGCTGGATCTCTTCCAGAAGCTTATCCTTTACCTTCTCATGGACAAAAATATAGTCCGGGGCCACACAGGTCTGGCCCAGATTGAGAAATTTCCCGAATACGATCCTGGCAGCCGCCCGCTTTAAATTGGCCGTCTCGTCCACGATACAGGGACTCTTTCCGCCCAGCTCCAAGCAAACGGGAGTCAGATATCTGGACGCCTTCTCCATAACCAGCTTCCCTACGGATACGCTGCCCGTAAAAAATATAAAATCAAACCGCTGTTCCAGAAGAGCCTCGTTTTCTTTGCGCCCTCCCTGAACCACCGTGACAAAACGGGGGGCGAAGCATTCCCTGACAATCCGGTCAATCACCTGAGAGGTAGCCGGGGCATAGGCGCTGGGCTTGATCACCACGCAGTTTCCTGCGGCAATGGCTCCGATCACAGGCTCCATAGCCAGCATAAAGGGATAATTCCAGGGAGACATAACGAGGGTCACTCCGTAGGGCTCCGGGGAGATAAAGCTCTTGGCGTGGAACTGGGCCAGAGGGGTAAGCACCCGCTTGGGCCTTGCGTAGCCTCTCAGATGACGGATCATAAAAGAAAGCTCACTGAGCACCATGCCCGTCTCGCACATATACGTCTCAAACCCGGATTTTTTCAGATCCTCCAAAAGGGCCTGGTTGATCTCTTTTTCATATCTGACAATCGCTTTCTTTAAAGTCACTAAAGCCCCGATTCTCCAGGAGACATTTTTCGTCTTCCCCGTCTCAAAATAAGCTCTCTGCTGCTCTACCAGCTCTTTAATCTCCATAGCACACCTCCAGAATCCGAATTACAGCCTCATACGTCACCTGTCTTGGATTTACAATGGACGCCCCGTCATTGAGGGCAGTCTTGGCCACCTCCGGAAAGCTTGCCGGATCTACCCCTGCTTCCTTCAATGTCTGGGGAAGTCCTGTAAGGGCATGGAGGCGGCTTCTTAAGCGCAGCACCTCCGCAATAGCCCTGTCAGCTCTCTTTCTGGGAGGCGTCTTCAGATATACTTCCTCGCCGGCCAGGTAAAAGAGCAGCTTTCCGTAAGAATCCCCGCAGACTTTTCGGTTGAACATCATTCCCGCAGGAAGGAGAATATTCATAGCGTCCCCGTGAGGCACTCCGCATACCCCTCCCAAGGCGTGACCGATGGCGTGGATGATTCCCACCATGCTGTTGCTGAAGGATGCCCCCGCCAGAAAGCTTGCGTTAGCCAATGCCAGCCTGGCCTTGGAGGAGCTTCCGAAACGCACCGCTTTGATGAGATTTTCACGCACCAGCCCCACAGCCGTCAGGGCGTAGGCGTCGCTGACCGGATTCTTCTGAATACAGCTATATGCCTCCACGGCGTGACAAAGGGTGTCCATTCCTGTGGAAGCAGTGATTCTGGGAGGAAGTGTCATAGTCATTCTGGGATCCAGCACGGCCACATCCGGCATGAGCTCCGTAGAAATGTATTCCATCTTCACATGGTTCACCGTATCCTTGATCACGGCCACAGCCGTGGCTTCACTGCCTGTGCCCGCCGTGGTGGGAACCGCCACAAAAGGTATGTGTTCTCCCCTGGGAATGCTCTCGCACCCCATAAGGGTTTTCAGATCGTCCGCTTTCTGTCCGATCAGCAGCCGGACTCCCTTAGCCGTGTCCAGGACGCTGCCGCCACCCACTGCCAGAAGGCTGTCACAGCCGTAGTCCCTGTATTCCCCGGCAATGCGGTTTACCGTGTCCACGCTGCTGTCCCTGGGGATATCGGTAAATACCCGTCCTACCTGGAGGTCTCCCAGAGAATCCAGCACAATGGAAAGCGTTCCGATTTTCTCCAGAACACCGTCGCTGAGTACCATGGGCCTTCTGGCCCCCAGCATCTTCAGCTCATAGGAAATGTTGTCCGCCGCTCCTTTTCCTGAACAGAGCTTGGTAGGGTTTGTAAACTCATAATATGTAGACATAGATACCTCCGTATGTTCTCTTTCGCTTCTATCTTCCTGATTCTAATAAAGCCTTGCCGTATACCAGAAGAGAGGATACCTCCTTGCCCGGCACCTCTTTTAAAATTCTCTTGGTCATAAACCCGGGAAACAGATAAGCCTCCAGGTATTCCACGCACCGCACAAAGCTCATGGTCTGATAGATATCTCCTTCCAGGAAAAACAGATGGGCCGCATAGGCGTCCGCCACTCCCACCTGACCGCTCAATACCCGGAATGCCCCTTCCACAGATTTAAAGCGCATGGTAATGTCCGCTCTCTGGGCCCGGCGGATCCTGGCCACGCCTCTGTCCGGGTCCTTCCTCATAGCCAGCACGGCCCCCCGGGGCCCGCAGACCAGCTTCAGCGTCAGGCCGTCCTTCCACTGACGGATCTCTTTCCTGACACGGCTGTCCTCCCGGTATAATACGCGAAATCCCCGAAACAGCACTTCCAGTACAATCTGGTTTATACGGCTTAACAGCTCCCGTTTCATTCTTTTTCCTTCCTTTCTCTGTCCTTCTCTTCCTCCTGCATCCTGCGGAAACAGGCTGCCGCTTCCTTCATCAGCTCTGTAAACCTCCCCGCCTTCTCCTGGCCCATTCTCTCAATGACCCCTCTGGGGAGCCGCAGTATTTCACTGTGGGCCTTCTCATAAAAGGGGACTCCCTGATCTGTCAGGAAAAGGTACACCTGTCTTTTATCCTGGCTGGACCGCTCTCTCTTTATAAGCCCCTGGCTTTCCAGCCGGTTCAGAATCAGATTCATCTGAGACTTTTTCATGGAGAGATGCCCGCACAGCTCCGTGGCAGTCAGGGGCTCTCCCCCTTCCTTTCTCTGCCGGTACAAAAAACCGCAGACCATAGACTCATTGTAAGTCATAGCTTTCACCAGACGCTCATTGCTGATGGCCAGAGACATAGCGAGCCACCCTTCTAAAAGCGCCTCGCTCATCTGATCTTTCGTAGCCTCCACAAGTACACTCCTCTCTTTTACCGCCCTTTTGTCCTTTATTTTAGTTCAAACCATTAACAGTTCGTTCTGTTAACTATTTTCTTTTTATTTATAATCCCCTTTAGGACGGTTGTCAAGAGTGATTCACCTACTCTTTCATCTTTGGCTCAAAGACCAGGCTGGCCAGATAGGAGAAAATCAGCGCTGCGCTGATTCCAACGGCGCTGGCAGTGAAGCCGCCTTTAAAAAGTCCCAGCAGCCCTTCTGCGTCCGCAGCCTCCTTTACTCCCTGCCAAAGGGTATTTCCGAATCCCAGAAGAGGGACGGAGGCTCCCGCTCCCGCAAAGGAGAGAAAAGGTTCATAGACGCCCAGAGCTCCCAGCACCGCTCCTGAGCAAACCAATATCACCATGACTCTTCCAGGAAGAAGCTTTGTCTTTTCCAATAAAATTTGTACCAGGGCGCAGATCAGCCCTCCCACCAAAAACGCGCGAATATAGTCCATCCTGTCTCCTTTCTCAGCAATGTTCCAGAACTACCCCATGGGCAATTCCCGGAATGGTCTGTCCTTCATTAAAGCTCACTTTTGAGAGAAGTGCGCCTGTAGGCACAAACAGCACCCTTTTCCAGATTTCTTTTCTGAGCTTAGGCAGAATCATCGCGGCCAGCACCACTGCGGAGCAGCCGCAGCCGCTGCCTCCGGCATGGGTATCCTGACTCTCCCGGTCATAGACCTCGATGCCGCAGTCCATAT
>DVGR01000012.1 GCA_018712605.1 Candidatus Choladousia intestinigallinarum | reverse complement strand
GGATTCGCATTGTTTATTTTTCCATGGGAAAACAGCAGTGGGATCCGAATGCTGCACACAGATATAATAAGCTTAGATTTTCCATATAATCAGACGATAATTGTAGAAAACGTTTAGATAGCTATTTTATTTTAACACAGAATATTCATAAAATCTAATGAAAAAACTATGAACTGTGTTCATAAATCATTCATGAAGGAAGAAAAACAGCCTATACAGAAAAAAATAAGAATTCCTGCCAGGAAAAATAATTGCTTTTATTTCAGGATTTTTATATAATGGTATCGGATTATACTTTTGAGAAAACTGAAAATACGGAACATAGGAGGCTTGTTTATGAAAAGATTTATGGAATGGCTCTCCGATCATCTTCGTTATCTGATGCTGGCTTTAGCTGCACTTTTATTTTTTATACTGGTACTGATCGGCGTCAGGGTCTGGTTTTATTCAGGAAGCGAGGGTGAAGGAAAGGATATTGAGATAATTTCGGAAAAAATTACGGAGGCAGACTCGGAAGAGGTTTCCGAAAGCGGTGAGACAGAAAGCCGGAGTGAATCCGAGGAATCTGATGCTCAATCGGAAAATCAGAGTGAATCCGAAGGTTCCAGTGAGACGGCTGCGGACTCCGGGGCGGAAGAGTCTGAGCCGAACACGGGTGCTCCAGGGGAGGGTGAGATGGCCGGTACAGACCAGTCCCAAGCCCCCCAGACGGACAATGCGCCTATGGCCCTTGTCCAGTTGGAGCCTGAGACACAGACGGAAACGGAGACAGAGACAGAAACGCAGGCCCAGACGCAGTATGAGCCAGTATACCTTACCATGCAGGGAGCCTGCTATATCAGAAGCGCCCCCAGCTATGACGGTGAGATCCTTGGTACGTATGAGGCGGGCACAGTTGTTGAATTTCTGGAAGATGCCGGAGGATGGTACAAAGTCCGGGTAGACGGCATGGAAGGATATATGGGAGCGAGATTTTTTTCCCAATGAGAAAAAAGAATCTTAGTTTGCTGAATAGTATAAAAAACGGATCCGCAGGGATCCGTTTTTTATACTATAAGGGGAAGGCGGGCTTATTCTTCTTCTGAAAGCTGTTCCCAATATTCGTAGAGAGATGAAAGCTTTTCACTGATCTTTGCTTTTTCTTCCATAAGAGCAGTGCATTGCTCCAAGTCCGTAAATACCTCTTCCAGCGCTAAGAGTCCGTCAATTTCTTTGTCTCTCTCCTCAAGACTGGAAATTTCATTTTCTGTTTTCAGGATTTCGTTCCGCCGCTTCCGCTCCTTTGCCTGGGCCTCCTTCATACGAAGCCATTCTTCCCGGGACTGGCTGGGAGGGCTTGGCAAAACTTCGGCTGAAGGTTCGTCTTTGGCTGCCAGACGGGACAGCTCCTGATTCTTTTCGAGATAATAATCGTAATTGCCGATATAATTAATCAGAGTCTGGTGCTTCAGTTCCAGAATCCTTGTAGCGGTCTGATTGATGAAATAGCGGTCATGAGATACGTAGAGGACAGTGCCTGTATAGTTTCTTATGGCCTCCTCCAGGATTTCCTTTGAGACAATATCCAAATGGTTGGTAGGCTCATCCAGAATAAGAAAATTTGCCTCTGAAAGCATAAGCCGGGCAAGGGAGAGGCGTCCTCGTTCGCCGCCGCTCAGGTCACGAATTCTTTTATATACGTCATCTCCTGTAAAAAGAAAGGCAGCCAGCAGATTTCGGATCTGCGTCCCGGTCATTTCCGGATATGTATCTGAGATTTCCTCCACCAGAGTTTTATCCATATGAAGCACCTGGTGTTCCTGGTCGTAATAGCCCACCTGTACCTTGCTGCCCAAGGTAAAGTCCCCCTGATCCGGCTGTACCAGACCGTTTAATATTTTAAGAATTGTGGTTTTTCCGGTTCCATTATCCCCGATCACGGCCACCTTTTCTCCGCGTTTGATGGAAAAATCAAGGTTTGAGAAAAGGCAGGTGCCAGAATAGGACTTTGCCAGATCCCGTACTGTAAGGACATCATTCCCGCTTAAGACCCTGGGAGTCAGCTTTAAATGCATATCTGCCTTTTCTTCAGAAGGCTTTTCCAGCACCTCCATTTTTTCCAGCATTTTTTCACGGCTTTCCGCCCGGCGGATGGATTTTTCACGGTTGAAAGAGCGCAGCTTGGCGATCACGGCCTCCTGGTGACGGATTTCCTCCTGCTGGTTCAAATACGCTTTCCACTGGATTTCCCGCATCATGGCTTTTTTTTGGGAATAGGCCGTATAGTCACCTTCAAAGGTGGCTGCGGCTCCCCGGTCTATTTCAATAATTTTTGTGACGATCCGATTCAGGAAATACCGGTCATGGGCAACGATCACCACTGCTCCCGTATAATTCTGAAGATAGCCTTCCAGCCAGGCGATAGATGAGAGATCCAGGTGGTTGATGGGCTCGTCCAGGAGAAGGATATCCGGGGATGTAAGCAAAAGCTTTCCAAGAGCTACACGGGTTCGCTGGCCTCCTGAGAGGGAGGATATTTTTTTGTCAAATTCGCTCTCGTCAAATCCCAAGCCTTTAAGAATCCCGGTGACTTCGCTGCGGACGGCATAGCCGTTGCGGCGGTCGAATTCTGAAGACAGCCGGCTGTAAGAGTCCATGATCTCTTCCAGCGTTCCGGTCTTTGCGTCTTTCATGGAAGACTCCATCTCACGGAGCCGCTGTTCCATATCCAGAAGATCTTGTTTTACACTCATCATCTCTGAATAGATGGTGGCATCGCTGGCGATGTCCTGATGCTGTTTTAAATACCCCAGCGTTTTCCCCTTTGAGATCGTTACGGAGCCCTCGTCTGGTTTTGACTCACCGGTAATAATGCGCAGAAGAGTGGTTTTTCCAGCACCGTTGATTCCCACGATAGCGGCCTTTTCGTGATCTTCTATATGAAAGGAGACGCTGCGCAGAATCGTCTCCGCTCCAAAAGATTTCCATATATTCTGACAGGATAATATCATATGCTGATTCCTTTTCTGTAATCTGATTGTTGAATTTCTTTTTTATTATAATTCATTTTTAGTAAAAGGCAAGAAAAGCATGTATTTTTTTAGGAGCAAATATTAGAGATCCCCTCTGCGGCGTTGACAATAAAAATGCATTTCGTTATAATATAAACAATCTCGGCGGAGCGCTTTTTCAAGGAAGAATGCCGCTGGAAACGTGACAGAGAGGAGACAAGAAGACGGTGGAAGACCATGGAATATCCAAGGCTGTCGTGAAGCGGCTGCCCCGCTATTACCGTTATCTGGGCGACTTGATTGAGGCAAAAGTAGAACGAATCTCCTCCAATGAGCTAAGTGATATGATGAATGTAACTGCTTCACAGATTCGTCAGGATCTGAACAATTTTGGAGGGTTCGGACAGCAAGGGTACGGCTATAATGTTAAGTATTTGTATCAGGAAATCGGCAAAATTCTGGGACTGGACAAGACCTACAGTATGGTAATTATAGGCGCCGGGAACCTGGGACAGGCCTTGGCAAACTATGTGAAATTTGAAAAAAGAGGGTTTGTGGTCAAGGGTATTTTTGACATAAATCCCAGATTGAAGGGCGTGGCTGTAAGGGGAATCGAGATCCGTATGGTGGACGAACTGCCTGAATTTATACGGGAGCATAAGATTCAGATCGCCACTTTAACTCTTCCTAAAACAGGAGCGGAGAAAGTGGCTCCGATTCTTGCGGAGAATGGCATTCAGGCTATCTGGAATTTTGCCCATACGGACCTGCATCTGCCGGAGAATGTGGTGGTTGAGAATGTCCACCTTTCAGACAGCCTTATGCAGCTTTCGTATAATCTGAATCACTTAAATCAATAAGCATACCGTAGAGCATGGTCTGCCGGAGGACTTCTCTAAGACAGAGAAAAGTTTAACGGCAGGCTTATTTTTCATATCGTAAGAAATTTTGCGGGACTTAAGGAGGGTTTATGGAATTTTTGCTGAATGCGTCTCAGATGAAGCAGTGCGACGGAGACACGATCCAGAAAATCGGCATCCCATCTATGGTTCTGATGGAGAGGGCGGCACTGGCGGTAAAGGAGGAGCTCTTCAGAGAGAATCTGGATCTCTCATCTGTGTTAGTTGTCTGCGGGTCAGGAAACAACGGCGGCGACGGCCTGGCTGTAGCAAGGCTGCTGGATGAGGCAGGCGTCAGGGTTTCCGTCGCTTTTGTGGGAAAAGAAGCTTCTATGACGGAAGAAACACGTCTGCAGATGAAAATATGCAGAAATTGTGGAATAAAACCATGCAGCAACTTTAGGGATAAGGAATATACTACTATTGTAGATGCCATATTTGGCATCGGGGCAAACAGGAAGATCGAGGGAGAGTACGCCAAGCTGATCGATTGGATCAATCAGAGCAGGGCTTTTGTGGCGGCTGTGGATATTCCCTCTGGAGTCAGTGCGGACACGGGGAAGATTCTGGGAACAGCGGTCCGGGCTGATCTCACAGTCACCTTTGCCTACCGGAAGCTGGGGCAGATTTTATATCCGGGAGCGGAATACTGCGGAAAGGTGATCCGAAGAGATATTGGCATTACTGCCGATGGTCTGAGAAATGCAATGCCCTGCGCTTTTACGTATCAGCCGGAGGATTTGTCAAGGATTGCCGGGCGACGGCCATATTCCAATAAGGGGACATATGGGAAGGTGCTTTTGATTGCGGGGTCCCACTGCATGGGAGGAGCCGCTTATCTGGCTGCCCTGGCCGCCTGCCGCTGCGGAAGCGGTCTGGTGAGAATTTTTACGCCTGAGTGCAACCGGGTTATTCTGCAGACGCTTATTCCTGAGGCAGTGCTTACAACGTATACTTCGTCGGAAGATTGTCTGGAAAAACTTAAAGTAAGCCTGGAGTGGGCGGATACGGCAGGAATAGGTCCGGGGATGGGGAAAAATTCCCAGACGGAAGAAATTCTGCAGTATGTGCTTCATCATTTTTCAAAACCTCTGGTCATTGATGCGGACGGCCTGAATGTTTTGGCAGAGAGGAAACATTGGCTGAAGGAAACAGAAGCCAAGGTAATCATAACTCCTCATATAGGAGAGATGGAGAGACTTTCCGGCTGTCCTAAATCACAGATTGTTGAAAGTCTCATGGCAGCGGCAGGAAGAGAGGCGTCTGCCTGGGAAACGGTCTGTGTCCTCAAAGACGCCAGGACAGTGGTTTCCGATGGTGAGCGGTATTATATTAATACATCAGGGAACAGCGGCATGGCTGCCGGAGGTTCCGGAGATGTGCTGACAGGCGTTCTCTGCAGTCTTCTGGGGCAGAAAATGAATCCTTTTGACGCGGCTTCTCTGGGGGTTTATCTTCACGGACTTGCGGGGGATCTGGCTGCCCGAAAATTTGGAGAACACGGAATGACAGCAAGCCATTTAGCCAGGGCTGTAGGCGATGTGCTGAAGGGCTGCACCTCTCACGGCGAAACGGCGGCCGAAAAGGACTTCAGGGTTTGGGAAAATGGAAGGCAGGGAAAAGAAAATGAATAAATACGGAAGAACCGCTGTGTACGTTCATCTTGACGCAGTAGAAAAAAATTTTGAACAGATGAAGAGCAACCTCAAAGAGGGGACACGCATGTTCGCAGTGGTAAAAACCGACGGATATGGACATGGAGCAGTTCCTATTGCAAAACGGATGGAACAGAAACCTTATCTTTTCGGATTTGCTGTGGCAGCCTTATCCGAGGCTGCAGAGCTTAGGGCGAATGGAATTACGAAACCGATTTTAATCCTGGGCAGCACTTTTCCTGAAGAATATGAGACGATTGTAAAGGAAGAGATCCGTACGGCGGTTCTCTCACTGGATATGGCAGAGAAGCTGTCCCAAGAAGGACAGAAGCAGAATAAAACTGTTTTTATCCACCTGGCTGTAGATACAGGAATGTCCAGGATCGGATTTGCGGATGAGGAAAAGAGTGCCGAGGAGATTTTGAAGATCTCCCGTCTGCCGAATATTGAGATCGAAGGGATTTTTACCCATTTTTCCAAAGCAGACGAATCGGATCAGTCTTATACCATGTGGCAGCTTCAGCGCTTTGAATCGTTTTGCGGAATGCTCTCCCAAAAGGGAGTCTGCGGAATGCTCCGCCACTGCTCCAACAGTGCGGCCCTGATGCAGCTTCCTCAGGCAAATATGGATCTTGTGCGGGCCGGGATCAGTATTTACGGAATATATCCCTCGCAGGAAGTAGCCACAGAGCCGGTAAAACTTACGCCTGTCCTGGAATGGAAGGCCAAGATCGCTTTTGTCAAAGAAATCCCTGAAGGGACGCTGGTAAGCTACGGCGGGACCTTCAGAGCGCCGGGCCCTATGAAGATTGCCACCATCCCGGTGGGGTACGGAGACGGATATCCCAGAAGCTTAAGCAACCGGGGCTACATACTGGTTCACGGGAAAAAGGCGCCCATTGTGGGAAGGATCTGCATGGATCAGTTTATGGTGGATGTGACAGGTCTGAAGGTACAGCGTGAAGAAGAAGTAACATTGGTGGGAAGAGATCAGGGAGCAAAGATCACAGTAGATGAACTGGCCGCCCTCTCCGGAAGGTTCCCTTATGAATTTGTTTGCGATATAGGGAAGAGAGTACCCAGGATCTATATGGGATAAATACAGACGTGCACCAGCCGTTTAAGATATATTACGGAAAATAAAATCACATAGATGTATAGACGGAAGAAACAGGGAGATACTTAAAATACAGAAAGTAAAAATCCTTGTATCGGAGTGTGAATTGTGTGATTATTAAAAGAGGAGATGTCTTTTACGCAGACCTTCGTCCAGTGGTTGGCTCGGAGCAGGGCGGAATTCGTCCGGTGCTTATTATTCAGAATGACATAGGAAACAAGCACAGCCCCACTGTGATCTGCGCAGCTATTACCTCAAAGATGAATAAGGCAAAACTCCCCACCCATGTGGAGATTGAGGCCGGAAGATACCAGATTGTGAAGGATTCTGTGATTTTGCTGGAACAGCTTAGAACCATTGACAAGCGCAGGCTGAAAGACCGGGTCTGCCATTTGGATATGGAATTGCTGCAGAGGGTGGACAAGGCCCTGCAGGTAAGCCTTGAGCTGCTTACATAGCCTTGACGAACAGGGAGGAAAATGTTATATTCAAGTATACTGAGATTATGAAGATAGAAGAGAAAGAGGAGCAATTGATATGTCTGGACATTCAAAATTTGCCAATATTAAGCACAAGAAAGAGAAAAATGACGCTGCCAAGGGAAAGATTTTTACCATTATCGGACGTGAAATCGCCGTTGCAGTGAAGGAGGGAGGCCCGGATCCGGCCAACAACAGCCGCCTCCGGGATATCATAGCTAAGGCAAAAGCCAACAATATGCCCAACGACACCATCGACCGTGGGATTAAGAAGGCTTCCGGAGAACTTGCCTCTGTGAATTACGAATACGTTACATATGAAGGCTATGGTCCGGGAGGGATTGCCATTATCGTAGAAGCCCTTACGGATAATAAGAACCGGACCGCATCCAATGTGCGCAACGCTTTTACAAAAGGCAGCGGCAGCATCGGTACCCAAGGCTGTGTCTCCTATATGTTTGACCAGAAAGGGCAGATCATCATTGATAAGGAAGAGTGCGATATAGATTCCGACGACCTGATGATGGCTGCGCTGGATGCAGGGGCCGAGGACTTTTCAGAAGAGGAGGACAGCTATGAGATCCTGACTTCTCCCGATGATTTCAGCGCTGTGCGGCAGACCCTGGAAGAGCAGGGGATCCCTATGGCTTCTGCTGAAGTGACTATGATTCCGCAGAATTACGTGTCCCTCACGGATGAGACGGCGCAGAAGCAGCTGAACCGGACGCTGGATCTTCTGGACGAAGACGATGATGTTCAGGCTGTTTATACAAATTTGGAGGAATGACATACAATGAACAACTATCTGACAGGAATTGAGGGGATGCCCCGTCTTCTTGACTGCTGTGAAAATCCTATGCCTGAGTTTAAGAAAAAAGTGTATGCGGATGCTTTTCAGAAAAAGTTTCAGCAGAATGTTTCTACTTTTGATGCGATTGAAGCGGGATATAAGCAGGTCATTGACAAAGACCAGTTCCTGACGAATATGGCTGAAGCTCTCGCCGGGCACGCAGTGGAGAAAGTCAACAAATGCAGACGGCGGGGAGAGCGTGAGAGATTCCAGATGGATTTAAACCTTGCCATGGCAGTCTTTGTCCTGCCTATGGTTTTAGAATATCACGGGGAATCCTCCAAGCCTCTGGCTGACAAAATCCTGGAAGCATGGAAAAAAGAATTCCCCAAGACAAATCTTCAGGCTGCGGAATTTTCTTATATTGAAAAAGGATTCCATAAAAAATTCTGTTACATCACCACAGCGGTCTGTGAGACTTTTGGCAAAAGCGATGACTGTTATGAGTTGACCCTTCTTCGGGATTACAGAGACACGTATCTGGCTTCTTTGCCTCAGGGAGAAGCTCTGATCCGGGAGTATTATGATATTGCGCCTACGATTGTCAGGCACATTGACAGCAGAGAAGACGCAAGAGAAATTTACCGGTGGATTTGGGATACATATCTTTCACCCTGTATTCACATGATTGAGGGAGATGAACTGGAGCCATGCAGGGAACTGTATGAGGATATGGTTCACACGCTCCATGAAGCATACTTCTTTCA
>DVGR01000096.1 GCA_018712605.1 Candidatus Choladousia intestinigallinarum | reverse complement strand
TGGGTCAGCTCGTCCTCATCTGCTCCTGCATAGCCTGAAGCCGTATAAGCAAACACCTCTGCTCCAAGAGATTCCGCCAGAGCGTCCATATCAGCCTGTGCAGATTCATTGAAGGCTGTATTCTCTTCTGTGTCATCCATAAACAGAAGTCCTGAATATTCTGCCTCTGCTGCTTCCTCGGTTTCGGACTCGGCTTCCGTTACTTCTTCTGTCTCAGTCTCTGCTTCTGTCTCTTCCTCAGTCTCTGACTCGGCTTCCGTTACTTCTTCGGTCTCTGCTTCTGTCTCTTCCTCGGTCTCTGACTCGGCTTCCGTTACCTCTTCAGTCTCGGTCTCCGCTTCTGTCTCTTCCTCGGTCTCTGACTCGGCTTCCGTTACTTCTTCTGTCTCAGTCTCTGCTTCGCTTGCTTCTTCAGTCTCTGACTCGGCTTCCGTTGCTTCTTCCGTCTCGGTCTCTGCTTCGCTTGCTTCCTCGGTTTCTGATTCAGCTTCGCTTGCTTCCTCGGTTTCTGATTCAGCTTCCGTTGCTTCCTCAGTCTCAACTGCGGCTTCTGTAACCTTTTCCGTTACTTCTTCCGTCTCTTTTGTCTGAGAGCCGCAGCCTGCCAGTGAGATCACAAGAGCTGCCGCCGCTACAAACATAGTCGCCTTTTTCATCGCTTTTACCTCTCCTCTCGCATTGTACGGATTCATATACAAAGCCTGGAACAACGTTCCCTTCCAGCCTCATAATCCGCACCTTGCCAACCTCGCCATACAAATAGCTTTCACAAAAAGATTCTCTGCTTCCCCATTCAGCCCTGACCCCCACAATAAGCCTATAAAACTACCCCGTCAGAGATGAAATGACACTGGAAACATTCAATTATTAATATAACATAACGATTGAGAAAATCAAGGAGATTTTTATGTTAACATCTGTTACTGCTGATTAATATAATTAATCAGCCCTTCTGCCTTGATAATTTTCTGCATGAATTCGGGAAAAGCCTGTCCTTTAAACTGTGTGCCTTTCGTTTTATTGGTTATAATGCCGCTGTCAAAATCTACTTCCACCTGGTCGCCGGCTTCGATTCCCTTTGAGGCCTCCGGACATTCAATGATAGGCAGCCCGATATTAATCGCATTTCTGTAAAAAATCCTGGCAAAAGTTTCCGCGATCACGCAGCTTACCCCTGCCGCTTTAATGGCCAGGGGAGCGTGCTCCCTGGAAGAACCGCAGCCAAAATTCTTTTCAGCTACAATAATGTCCCCTTTCTGTACTTTGTGAACAAAATCCTTATCTATATCTTCCATACAGTGGGTAGCCAATTCCGCCGGATCGGAAGAATTCAAATACCGGGCAGGAATAATCACATCTGTATCCACGTTGTCGCCATATTTAAAAACTGTTCCTTCTGCTCTCATATCCTTCCATCCCCCTCTATGCTTCTAATTCTTCCGGTGAAGAAATCTTTCCGGTTACTGCGCTGGCAGCCGCCACTGCCGGGCTGGCCAGATACACTTCGGAACCTACATGGCCCATTCTTCCTACAAAATTGCGGTTGGTAGTGGAGATGCACCGTTCCTTATCCGCAAGAATTCCCATATAGCCTCCCAAGCACGGTCCACAGGTAGGTGTACTTACCACAGCGCCTGCCTGAATAAATATTTTCAGCAGCCCTTCTTCCATGGCCTGGAGATAAATAGCCTGGGTCGCCGGGATCACAATACAGCGGACACCTTTCTTTACCTTCCTGCCTTTTAAAATCTCTGCGGCAATGCGGAGATCCTCCATCCTTCCGTTGGTGCAGGAACCAATCACAGACTGATCGATCCGAATCTCTTCGGTAATCTCATCCACTGTTTTCGTATTCTCTGGGAGATGCGGGAAGGATACAGTAGGTCTTAAGGTACTTAAATCAATAGTATACACTTCATCGTAAACAGCGTCCTCATCCGCCTGGTAAATCTTATAGGGGCGTTTTGAATGCTCTTCCATATAAGCAACCGCTTTTTCATCTACAGGGAAAATGCCATTTTTCCCGCCTGCCTCAATCGCCATATTGGCGATAGTGAAACGGTCGTCCATAGAAAGATAGGAAATCCCATCCCCCACAAATTCCATGGATTTATACAGCGCTCCGTCTACCCCGATCATCCCGATAATATGCAGAATAATGTCCTTTCCGCTGACCCACTTTGCCGGTTTTCCGGTAAGAACAAATTTAAGGGCTGAAGGAACCTTAAACCAAGCTTTGCCTGTGGCCATTCCCGCCGCCATGTCGGTGCTGCCCACTCCTGTGGAAAAAGCACCCAGAGCACCGTAAGTACAGGTATGGGAATCCGCACCGATAATTACGTCTCCCGCAACCGTCAATCCTTTTTCTGGAAGAAGCGCATGTTCAATTCCCATCTCCCCTACATCAAAGTAATTGGTGATCTCGTGCTTACACGCAAATTCCCGGACGCACTTACAGTGCTCCGCAGACTTTATATCCTTATTAGGGATAAAATGATCCATAACCAGGGCAATTTTGTCCTTGTCAAAAACCTTCTCTTCTTTAAATTTATCCATCTCATGGATCGCTACCGGAGACGTAATATCATTCCCCAGCACCAGATCCAGCTTCGCTTCAATAAGCTGTCCGGCCTCCACGTAGTCAAGACCGGCTGCAGCAGCCAAGATCTTCTGCGTCATTGTCATTCCCATCGTCGTACCCTCCATGCTATACTTTCTCATTCTCCAAAAAGAAAACAGGGAATCAGCCTGATTCTCTGCAGCCAATCCCCCGTCTGTTTCCTGTTTAGCAGCGCTTATGCGCATAACCGTACCGTTTGTGACGGCTTAGTTGTCAATCAGCTTGCTGCTGTCATTCCAGCTATAAAGTTTCCTGAGTTCCTCTCCTACTTTCTCAAGCTGATGAGCAGCCTCTCTCTTTCTCATTGCCTTAAAGTGAGGCGCATTGATGCGATTCTCTAGGAGCCAGTCTTTCGCAAAGGTTCCGTCCTGAATATCGCTCAGGATCTGCTTCATAGCCTTCTTTGTCTCATCCGTTACGATCTTGGGACCTGTAATATAATCGCCGTATTCTGCTGTGTTGGAAATCGAATACCGCATTCCCGCAAAGCCGCTCTCATAGATCAGATCCACAATCAGCTTCATCTCATGAATACACTCAAAATATGCGCTCTCCGGCTCATATCCTGCTTCTACCAGTGTCTCAAATCCAGCTTTCATTAAAGCTGTAACACCGCCGCACAGAACGGCCTGCTCTCCGAAGAGGTCTGTCTCTGTCTCTTCACGGAAGGTGGTCTGAAGAACGCCTGCTCTTGCGCCGCCGATAGCAAGCGCATATGCCAGAGCCAGATCGTGGGCTTTTCCTGTAGCGTCCTGCTGTACTGCGATAAGACAGGGAACTCCCTTGCCCTCCTGATACTGGCTGCGAACCGTATGTCCTGGTCCCTTGGGTGCGATCATGGTAACATCCACATCCTTAGGGGGAACGATCTGTCCGAAATGAATGGAGAACCCGTGAGCAAACATCAGCATATTGCCCGGCTCAAGGTTCGGCTCGATGGACTCTTTATAAAGAGCTGCCTGCTTCTCATCGTTAATAAGAATCATAATAATATCTGCTCTTTTAGCCGCCTCTGCCGCTGTATACACTTCAAAGCCCTGCGCAACCGCCTTGTCCCAGGATTTGCTTCCCTCATAAAGACCTACAATCACATTGCACCCGGATTCTTTCGCATTCAGCGCATGAGCATGTCCCTGACTGCCGTATCCAATTACCGCAATGGTCTTTCCCTCCAAAAGGGACAGATTGCAGTCTTTCTGGTAATAAATTTTTGCTGCCATTTTATCATCCTCGCATTCTTAAAATAAATTTTATAGGTAAAGACGCAGAGCGTCTCTATCAAACTATGTACATTTCAGATGAGCCTCCGGCGGATTGCAGAGGCACACCATCTTTTCCATCACAGATACCGTATATCGTCGGATCCTCTGGAAAGCCCGGTAATTCCGGTGCGGGCAAGTTCCAGAATCTCATAATCGCTCAAAAGCTGAAGGAAGGCATCCAGCTTAGACTGATCGCCTGTCAGCTCCACAATCAAAGAATCCTTGCCTACATCTATAATATTGCCTCTGAATACATTGGCAATGGTAATAATAGCTTCCCGATCCTGAATATCTGCCCGAACCTTGACCAGAACCAGCTCCCTGGAAACGCTCTTACCTTCTTCTAAAACCTTAATATCCACCACATCAATCAGCTTGGTAAGCTGCTTCGTAATCTGCTCCAGAATCATCTCATCTCCGGAAGCCATCACTGTCATACGCGAATACCTTGGATCTGCCGTCTCACCTACCGTAAGACTGTCAATATTATATCCCCGCCTGCTGAACAGGCCTGCAACACGGCTTAAAACACCGGAGGTATTATCCACCAGCAATGATAAAATCCGTCTTTTCATAAGCATCACCTTAATCTTTCTTCTCTCCTGCAAACTTTTCTAGTTATTTTACCAACTATTCTCTCCCTTGTCAATCACTTTACCACTTCATTTCTGCACGACAGCAGCGTAAAAAGAAAAAGCCGGACAAACTGTCTTCTGCAACAGTTTATCCGGCCTGCAGATCTGCTTTTACAGATCGAAATAATTCAGAATTGCGTTTGCCACCGCTTTCGCCATTTTATTTTTATTGGAGTTGTAGAACTTCATATCGTCCTTGTCATCGATAAAAGCGGTCTCCAGGAGCCCGTAGGAAACTCCCTGCTTCTGGCATGTCTTCGCATTCAAAAGTCCGCTGCTGGTAAAGATACCCGTACCTCCGCCCCAGATCCTAAAGCCGGTATTGCCAACGGCCTTAACAATCTGCCGGTCAATGGAAGTATTAGACTTGGATGAATTCACATACATCCCCACGCCTTTATAAGAACCGTCTCCTGAAAGATCCTTGGCCGACACAGCCGTCGCATTAAAATGGATCTCCAGCACATAGTCATAATTCTTAAAATTAGGATCCGGCCCGTTCTTCTTGCCTGCCACTACCTGATAGCAGTCATAATCCTGGTCATACATGGTGACACTGATCTTCTTGCCGCTGGACTTCAGATTATTATAAATCAGCGTGGCAAACTGGCGGGTATACTTATACTCATAGTAGGTGGAGCTTCCATAACGGGCGGTAGCCCCTACGTCCCCTTGTCCGTGTCCGGAAATAATCAGTACGGAAACAGAGGTCTCCGCCACTCCGTCAGAACCGATCTTAATTCCGCCCACCGTAGTATTGACAGCCATCCGTCCATTTGTCTTAAAGTAATACTTCTTTCCATTTATGGTCTGCCAGCCTTTCTGCATGACTCCGCTCTTGAAATAATACTTATAGCTTCCGATCTTCTTCAGGCCGTTCTGACGAACGCCGTTTTTGTCGAAATAGTACCGCTTACCGCCGATGGTTTTCCAGCCAGTAACCTTTTTCCCGGAAACATAATAGTAATATTTCCCGCCGGATTTGATCCATCCCTTGGCCTTTCCGGTCTTCACGCCATTGGAATTCACTTTATATCCGTCCGGCGTCACTGTATTTTTCAGCATCCGCCCGTTGGAATCCACGTAGTATTTACCGTTGATCCAGCGATTCTTCTGGAGAACGCCAGTGCTGCTGAAATAATATTTGTACTTCCCGATGGCCTTCCACCCAGTCAGCGCTCTTCCCCTGGTTCCCAGTTTCTTGCTGTTGCTGAAAAAATACCGTTTGTTGTTGTATGTAGTCCACCCAACGGTAATGCTTCCGTCATCCTTAAAAAGAAATCGGTTGCTGCCGATTTTTTTGAAGCCGGTATACATGGAACCCATAATACCTGCTTTCCCAGTAGGACGGAAATAGTAATTCTTGTTTTTAATCGTTTTCCATCCGGTCTGCATCACGCCCTTGGAAGAAAAATAATACTTCCTGCTGCCGATGGTCAGCCATCCGGTCACCATACTTCCCTCTGGCTTGCTGCCGCTTGCCTCCGTACGGAAGTAATAGATCTTTCCGCTGATCTTCTTCCACCCCGTTACCATTTTTCCCGAAGAGGTATAGTAATACGTATACTTTCCGGATTTCACCCAGCCTCGTTTTTTCGCGGCTGCGGCAGATGCCGATGTCTCATCCTCCGCTGCAAAAGCGACTGTACTGCCTGCCACTGTCAGCGCCATAAGGCACAAAAGAACAACCAAGCATACTCTCTTTCTCATGAAAACGCTCCTATCCTGTAAAATATTAAATAAACATTAACATTTTATCATGTTTTTATTAATATCACAAGACAGAAGCGCCTGTTTGGTAAAATTTTATTAATTAGTGTTTTTCCTCACAATGATCCTTGTATTTGTTATAGCAATATTCAATGATGCTC
>DVGR01000095.1 GCA_018712605.1 Candidatus Choladousia intestinigallinarum | reverse complement strand
GGGGCAGACAAGCCGGTGTCCGTGGTTAAGAACCGGTTTTTAAAGCTGACGTATTCCCATATCGAGTATGTCCTGTTCAGCCTGCACCGGAATACGTCCAAAGTGGCGAATATCCGGGCGTATCTTTTGACGACACTTTATAATTCGTCTATGACGATGAATCATTACTACCAGGCGGAAGTGAACCATGATCTGTACGGAGGTGGCTGAGATGTATGAGTTTGTCAAAAAAGTGATTGCTCCGGTAGGGGCGGCGGCAATCCTGGCGGCGCTGTTCTATCCCCTCTGTGTGGAGAACGGGCAGTGCGATTACCTGAAATTGTGGATATTTATGGGAATCCCATTTGGCGTACATAAGATGTTCCTGTGGATCATCCCGAAAGGCTTTGATATTGGCGGTACGGTAGGGATGTTTATATTCAACCTGCTGATCGGCGGTGTGATCGGTGGGTTTGTCCTGGCCTGGCGTCTTTTGATGGCAGCCTTTTATCTGGTGAAAATGGTTTTCGCCGGGATCTCAAGGCTTATGAGGGCAAAAGCCGTGTGAAATTTTACAGAAGAACAAGTGAATGAGAGAGTTACGAAAGCAGCTAAGTCCATATACCTGGCTGCTTTTTTCTGTCTTTATGGCAGGGGCACTTTGCGACACGGTGTCGCAAAGTGAAAATCTATCATGGAAGGAGGGACTGTGTTGGGGAACCGTGCGGGATCGCAGAGGTTGATCCAGTTGGGAGAACGCATCCGGCAAAAGAGGAAAGACAGCCATTTATCCCAGGAGACTTTTGCGGAGAAAGCCGGTATCAGTGTCAACACAGTGAGCCGGATCGAGGGAGGGCAGGCGGCGATGTCCGTGGAGATTTTTGCAAAGCTAGTGGAAGTCCTGGACACGGACGCTGATGAACTGCTGGGGAGAAGGGCAAAGGAAAAAGAGAATGATCCGGTGGAAACAACGGCTGCCCGTATCCGGCGGCTGAAACCAAAAGAACAGAAGATTGTGATCCAGACTATGAAAGCCCTGATGGACGGGATGGAGGGAAAGGACGGATGAGAAGTTCCACAGATATGAGGGGAACCGGCTGCAATTTCCCCATATCTGCTAAGGGATTTTTTCTGCACGGCTGATACACTGGAAACACAGACACAGGAATTGTGGAAGGAGGGAAGGAACATTGACCAGGGAAGAAAACCTGATTTACCGGAGAAGCTGTCCTTATGATGCTATGGGAGATTATTCGATCCTGATGGAAGAAAACCAGGACAGGGTAAAAAACCTGGAAGAAAAGCGGAACCGAACGGAACCAGAAAAAGATCCGATCCGGCAGTACCGGTAAGTACATAGACGCAGAGATAATCTGGCGGCAGAAGGAGTTTCAGGCTCCCGTTAAAAAAAACGGGTGTGCCGGAAACCTTTTTTGCTGCCTTTTACCTGGATTCCTGTGCGCTGCCATCTGGCCGCCCGTAGCCTGCGGGCAGAAAGGTGGCTGTTATGGTGACATTACAGGATTTAAAGTGGATCGTAAAACAACCGGAGAAAGAGGAAAAGGCTCCAACGGCCCGGCATTTGCTGGAGCATGGGAAACGGGTGGTAAGCATGGAAAATGGAGGGGATGTGCAGCTTCTGGTGTTTTTGGAAGGCTGGGCGCTTTACCGGGTAGGGAAGTATACTACGGTTTTCTCCGTACATGGCTGCGGCAGTTATTGTTATGAGAGCCACGGACGGCAGATTTTTGTGGGTGCCGCTTTCTTTGAGGAACGGGAGTGGTATGTGCGCCTGATGTTAGAGGGAGAGGATCGTCTGATGAAAAACCGGGAATCAAGCCGGAAAGGAAAGGTCGTTTCTTACCATGCGGTTTCCGAGGAATGGTTTTTCCTGTCTTCCCCGGTATTGCCGCCTTTGGAGCAGTTGATTGAAAAAGAGCAGATTTTGGAGCTGATGGGGCTTCTGACAAAGCGGCAGAGGGATATTGTGATCCTGTATTTTTACTATGGGGAAACCCAGCGGGAGATTGCAAGGTCACTGGGGATTTCCCAGCCTGCGGTTTCCCAGGCGCTTATGGCGGCGCTGCGGCGGATGCGGGAAGGGCAGGAAGAAATCTTTTCCGGTAAAGAAGTCCGTTCCGGGAGGTGCGCCGTATGAGAGGGAAACGCCCAAAGGAGCGGAAATGTTATATTCTTCGTGCCGGGGATGGGACTGTGGTGGAAGTCACCAGGGAGGTCTATCTGGAATGGTATCAGTCCCGGCGGCGGGAGCGCTACCAGAATGAGAAAAAGCAAAAATACGGTGTATTTAGCCTGGAAGCCCTGTCGGAGAAAGGAGTTCTACCAGATGGGAGGGCAGACAGCCCGGAAGAGATGGTGATCCGGGAGCTTTGTGTGGAAAAACTGCGCTCTGTGATAGAAGATCTGACGGAGGCAGACGCCTACCTTCTGTATCTCCTGTTTTTTGAGGAAGTGACGGTAAAAGAAGCGGCGCAGCTTTGCGGGTGCAGCCGGAAAACCATTGCCAACCGGAGAAAGCGGATTTTAAAGGAATTGAACGAAAAACTGAAAGCGATGGGGATCATGGGAGGATACTTCTAAAAGGTTCCTGCCAGAATACAGCACAGCCACTTTACGACACGGTGTCGCAAAGTGGCTGTTGCCATGATAAAGGATTTAGTGATCTTCCGGAAAACGTATCACAGGGCGCTGTTTGATTTTTCCTTTGCTTACTTTCCGCTGAAGGCAGAATACCATATCCGGGGTACGCTCAAAAAATCCCCGGTCTTTTTTCCAACTCATACCACATCTGCAGTGCTGCAAGCCGATAAACTGCTGTTTCATTTTTCTGCCGCATCGGGGGCAGACTTTATTGCTTCTCCCCATGGAGCCATCTCCCTTGATTAAAAATCTTTTCTATGATTCTGAATTATACCATTTCTGAAAAAAATTACGAAATATTTTTTTATCACCCTATATTTTCCCCTCTGAAACCTCTTATTGGTGAGAGGGTGAAATTCTAAGACACATTCTTATATTCCCTTTCACTGAACCTTGAAAACTTCATTGCCTGTCCAGACGGATACCCGGCGGTTGAGTATGCCTTTTTGCGTACCCTGCAGGAGAGAACGCTGCGGAACGTGAACCGGAGCAGGAACGGGTCTGGAATGAGAACAGGCAAAACGCTCAGAAATAAGTTTTCAGCCTGCCAAATGCAGGCTGGATAACAGCAGATACCATGCGGGGAAGCCCTTGATGGGCTTCTCCGTATTCATGTGCTGTTATCAGCGCAACTTGGGGAAAGGAGGACAGGAGCCATGGACAGATAAAAGTAAGGAGAACTTTTTGGACACAGTGAGACTGTCAAGGAACAAAGAAAGAGAGGTTTAGTTGATGAAAGGGAAAGGAAAAAGGATACTTTCCGGTCTGCTTTCGCTTTTGACGATCCTGACTTCCGTGGTACAGCCGGTGGTTACTTATGCCGCAGAGCCGGAGCCGGCAGGATATGAAGCACAGTATCCGGCACTGGAGACGGTGCGGGAGTATCTGGATGCAGAAGAAGTGGTAACAGCGGAAGATTATGAAGTGGAAACAGGAAGCAGTTTTGATGTGGAATCGGATTTTTCCGGCTTGGAAATCCATGATGAAAAAGTCCGGGTGACTTTCCATGAAGCAAAAAATGAAGCCGGGCAGGATTTTGACGGGAACCACGCAGATACTTACAAAGCGGTCTATTTTGTGGAGCCGTTAAGCGGCCATCCGTCTTACCATATCTGCAGAAACATTATTGTAAAAGAGCCGGTGGCGGAGAAACAGGCGGAGAGCCATGCAGACGGCAGTGGAACCGGCGGGGAGAGCGAAGAACCGGATAGTGAGGACGGGGACGCAGATCCACAGCCGCAGACAGAGACAGCAACGGAGGCAGTGACAGAGCCAGTGGAAGAAACCATGGAGGAAACGGAGACAGGACTGCCGGAAGGAACAGAAGTGTTGCCGGAGGACGCTCTGGATGCGGCGTTAGAGGAAACAGAAGATCAGAAAACAGTAGATGAAGAAAGCGGACTGACGCTGGGGGAAGTGCTTCTCCAGGCGGAGGATCAGGGCATTGATATTCAGGGACTGGAAAACGGTGAGAGCGTTACCTTTACGGCACAGGCTCCCATGGCACAGGCGGCCAGGGCGTCACAGTCTGTCACCATTACCCAGGGAAGCTATTATTACTATGCAGACTATGGGCTTGGCTCTTATGTGACAGCACCCTTTACCGTGTCTTTTGGGAACGTGACGGCGACAGCTTACTGTATCCAGCCGTCAAAACCGGGGCCGGGGAGCGGCACATACCAGATCACAAAACTGGAAGGAAACCGGGAACTGGCAAAGGTGTGTTATTACGGAACGGAAGCGGCCGGATCGGCCTATTTCTTTAACCACTACCACACCGATTTTTCTGCCGGCAAAAGGTTTATTGTTACCCATCTGGCAGCCTCCTATGCCAATGGAAGCGAAGATGCCTTCTATGGAACCAACAGTACCGGGGAAGCGTTGGCAAAGGAACTTTATAACTATGCTGTGAGCCAGCCGGATATTCCGGATGTGGAGATGTCCTTTTCCAATGCTAATGTAAGTGCCTATGTGGACGGCGAACAGCAGAGAACAGAAGAAATTACGTTCAAGGCATCCAGCCAGCAGACGATTACTCTGGATCTGCCGGATGGGGTAAAACTCCATAACGTCAGTACTGGAAAGGTCAGTGCTGCGGGAGCAAACGTAACCATCTCCGGCGGCACACGGTTTTACCTGACAGCCCCGCTGACACAGACGCAAGATGTGTCCGGTTCCTGGTCAGCAAAGATGCAGGGAAGTATCACCAAAGACTATTCTGCCTATAAGATTACGACAGGAAGTGACACACAGGATCTTGCACTGGTGTTTGGAGAAGGCGTAGAAGATGAGAAGTATGTGAGCCTTTCGGTGAAGTGGATTGAGCTGGCAAAGGTGGAAGTGATTAAGGTAGATTCTAAGCACTCGGACGCAAAGCTGGCTGGAGCTGTGTTTGGCATTTACAGCGATAAAGACTGTACAAAGCTGATCACGCAGATGCCGGCAACGGATAAAAACGGTTCTTCTGTAGCAGAAATCATTAAGACGCAGAATACTGTGTACTTAAAAGAGATCACGGCTCCAACCGGATACCGCCTGAATACTTCTTCTTATAACGTGAACCTGGTGGCAAACCAGACGACTTCTGTTACAGTTCCAGATCAGGAGCAGCTTGGGGAACTGACCATCTATAAAGAAGGGGAAGTGCTGGCCGGAGCGGATATAACAGATGATGGTGTAACCTTCCGTTATGAAAGCCGCAGGCAGAAGGGCGCTGTGTATAACGTCTATGCGGGAGCAGATATTGTAACAGCCTATGGAGCGAAAGTCTACAGTAAAGGGGATCTGGTAAAAGCGAACCTGACTACAGATTCCGGCGGAGCCGCAGTGCTGAAAAACCTCCATCTTGGAGCCTATGTCATTAAAGAAGTGCAGGCCCCGGAGAATTTCTATAATGCCGGGGAGGAAAAGACGGTAACACTGTCTTATGCCGGACAGAACGTGGAAACTGTATTCAGCGAGAGTACCTTCCATAATGACAGGCAGAAAGCGGAAGTTTCTGTATTAAAAAAGGACAAGGACACCTTAAATCCTCTGGATGGCGGCGTGTTTGGATTGTATGCGGGAAGCGATATTAAAAATGCAGATGGAAGTGTTGTGGTATCGAAGGGAACGCTGATTGAAAAAGCGGTGACTGGAGAGGACGGAAAAGCTGTCTTTACGGCGGATTTGCCCATTG